>JBCCFQ010000460.1:0-3980 GCA_039029655.1 Pseudomonadota bacterium
CACAGCCCCAAACTCGGTTAGGTCATCAGCCAAGCCCTAGACATTGTTCTGGTGTTGGCCTAAATTTTTTGGCTCGAATTGACCGTGATTTGGCTGCTGTCCCAAAAGCGGGGCCGACTATCGCCCAGCAGAGGCATAGCGGTGTTCGCGAGAGGTGGAGGTTGAGACTGAACAGGAAGTCGTTCCGGATGTTCTTCAAGCGGCGGAATCTCCCCTGCTGTACTTATCCAAGTTGATTTTTCCTGTAACCCGCTAAGGAGTGCTTGTTCAGCTTTAGGGATGTTGAGTACGTCGGCAATGTTTCGCGTGGTAAAGCCCCGCGCGCCCGCTCCGCGTATTCCCATAAAAGCGTGTCGAGCCTGCTGATTAAAAATTTCTCGCTTCCATTTATATCGTTGCTCTTCGAGCGCATAGGTTTGCGTAGAAAACCATTCATACACCGTTTCTAGGGACTCACTCACGCCATGCGTTACCGATGAGGAAAAGTTTTTCCCTTTGGTACGTGCAAATCCTTCGATTTCAGTCCTGTTTCGGCCGGTACCGGCACTTTGACTCATGCTTTCGATCTCACTTTTTGAGACCGTGTATGGGGTTGGTATTCCCGGCAATATGGATGATTCGCTGTCCAAAATCTGCAAGGTCTCTCCGGTAACAAAAGCACTACCGGTCGTTTCGCTAGCATTCTCGGATTCACTAATCGCTGTCGCGACACTGTGCGTACCACTAATGCTTTCACCTTCTGTCTCAGATTCAGAAACGCTACGTAACGGGGTTATTTTGCTGCCGACCGCGTGCGGTGTAATTAAATTTTCCTTGATTAGTTCAAAATCTATTTCATCGCCGAATAAGCGATCGACAAATAAATCGGCATCGGCTGGCGGTATGCGGAATACTACTTTGACCAACGCATTGGTCATTACTCCCCGGTAGACTTCCTCGCCGGCGGCAATAAGTTGACCCATATCTTGGTGCGCGAGCGTTAAAAATAAGGCTCGTTTGGCCGCTTGAGCCAGAATATCGGCAATGTCTTTGTTGACGTAGTTCTGTACTTCATCAACGAAGAGCATGAATTTTTTAGGCTTGTCCCTTTCCGCTCGAGTTTCGGCAGCCGCGAAAATATTATTGATGAACAGCGAACCAATCGCATTTACTTCACTGGTCGATAGTCGTTTATCTTGCTTCGTGCAGTTGAGCAATAAGATGTGGCCTTCGTCCATCATTTGATTGAGGTCTAGGGTGTTTTCAGTGACCGAGAAAATGCGTCTAACGGCTGGGTTGCGAATAAACCGGTGTACGCGATTAAACGTGCTCTCTACCCGCTCGGTGTATTCCTTGTGTCCTTTAGAGCACAACTCAAGACCAAGACCACGAAAATATGGGTCAGGCGTCTTCTCGCAAATTGCCCGACGAATTTTCCGATCTTCTTCAAGATCGCGAACGAAATGAATTAGGGCCGCCAGCGGCAGCCCATTGAGTGCCAATATCGTGCAGAATGTATCGAGGGTGGTGACGAACCGCGGGGTGTCGGTGCCATCGTCACCGCCAAAAATACGGGTCAGTGCACCAACCACATTCGACGAGACAACATACGCCTCATCAGGGTGGTTAATGTGTAGCGGGTTAAAACGCAGCGTCGTGTCTGTATCCGAGAAGCGGATGGGATGGATGTTAGGGGCGATCTCTAAAATGTTTGGCCGTTGGGCTAACCAATTAACGACAAGTTCGTACAGCTCGCCGTGTGGGTCGATGAGACAAAGGCCATAACCGTTAACGATATCTTGGCGAATACAGTCAAATAAGAAACGACTTTTACCCGACCTTGTTTCGCCAATAACGTGCATATGAGCTTCGCGCACTTTGTATGCAACGCGTATTTCACCGTTGCGCGCATCGCTATTGGGGTCGTTATCTGCGACACCAAGAACAAACTCATTTCGGCTAACGTATGTGCTCGACATCGGCAAAACTTCTTCCGTAACTTAAGATCCAGTATTGTATATAACGTTATTTTAACGGTTACTTTTCTATGACACCGGCGGGAGCGGTTATCTTATCGGGTGTGGCTGGGTTCGCGATAGCGTACTGTGTCATCACCATTCAAGCATTACGTACTGTAGCGACACCGTCGTTTTTTCTCTGGTTGTCCGTTGGGGTGCTTGGAATTGGTTGGTATACCAGCCCAAACCGTGAAGTGGAGGAAAAACCAGCGGTGGTGCGTGAGGTGCAGCCGCGCCCTAAACCGCTGCCGGTTACTAAACCAGTTGCTGTTCAACCCAAAGAAGCTTTTGTTGAGCCGTGCAGCAAGTACGAGGAGGAACGTAATTGCGAAATGGTTACTTTCTTCCCCGGGACAATATATACACGCTCGAAGAAACCACACCAATGCATTGGGTGGACTAATGATAAGTACGTCAAGCACAAACAAGTCGGTTCCAAAACCTACGAATTCAGCTCCAAGAATAACCAGCGAGTAACTATCGCTTTCTACGACCTTTTTTTAGGCGAGACTCGGCGTGGATACACTTGCGGTGAAAAACCAGCCGGTCGAGCAACGTTTATTGTGGTGCCTGGTTGCAGTACAGATTACTGGTCGCCGACGCTCGAAGTCCCGAAAGATATGGCGTTGCAGATCGACTGGGCCAGAGTGCGAGGTAATTACGAAGCTCGACGATTATGGAAGGTCGTAGAAGTTGGTGCGGAAGATTTTGTGAGGGGGCCAAAGAAAATGCGTTTTTGTCTAAAAAACTCACGCCATGACGGCGATAAATTAGACCTCAAATGGCGCTATATAGGGCTGAAATAGCCCACCCCCTTGACAGATTTCGAATATATGATTTGATATAGGCAGTTCTCATTTTTAGTGGTGTAAACCGGAGATTGGCTTGGGTTATCACCAACGGAGAATGAGTATGTTCTACCTAACTTTTCTCAACGTCGAAACGAAAGATGAGACGTTCGCAAGCGAATATTTTTCTGTAACCCGTTTACCCATCGATACACCAGAACGTTTCTGCACGACCGTTGTATCTATCGGCAGGATGTTAGCCTCTGGTACAAACAAAACAGAGAAGAAGAATATTCTCTGGTCGCTAATCCACTTGTTAAGTGGATATATCGAAATCCTTAACCCTAGGCTGACGTCCGACCAAGCGTTCGCTAAAGCTCGTGACTATTTTCATGATGACCATAAGGTAGTCCTCGAGCAATTAGATGGCACCAAAGGTGAATGGAGTGCGTTGGAGCAATTGGCAACGGAGCTGGAGGCGTCTGTCCGCACGTGGGCTGACGAGCAAGTAATGCCAGGAAATGCATCGGTTACTCTACGGGCCGTGACGTGATAATTACTCTGTTTTTTCTAATTAGAACCGCTTCGGCGGTTCTTTTTATCGGCGTCCCTCTAAGGAGAGCATTTTAGCCTCTAGGCTTTGTAGGGCCTCCTGGTGCTGAATCTCAGCTTCAGCCTCGGTCAAATCGCCAGCAGCGATCGCTTTTTCAAATTTTTCCTGCAGCGCGGCCCTAACCCTTTTGTATTCTCGCTGCCGCTCCATTCTGGTGTCGACCTCATCGAGGACGTTTTCTACAAGGGTCGGTTCTGGCTCATCCGGAATGATTTCAAGGTCAGGTTCGGGGTCTGGGTCACGGATTCTCTTCAGCCGTTTTTTGAGTGCATCGGTTTTTTCGGTTCTAACCACTAGTCTTTCAAAGTCTTCTTTTTCATTGACCACGAAGCTCTGTTTATCTAGACAAAAGGCAATGGCGTGGCCGACGACTTCAAGTTCTATCCATACGTAGTAGTTATATGTCTGACCGTCTTTGACTTCTGCATCCACATAACGAATCGCTTTCCCCCAGGTTTGCCATTCCAGGCACTTTCCTTGGGCAACGACGTCGGCAGGTTCGGTCAACATGGCCCCGACTGCGCGGTATAAGAACAGCTTACTGTTATCACCCTTGCCGGTTTCCCATTCAACCTCAATAAC
>JBCCFQ010000461.1:0-3967 GCA_039029655.1 Pseudomonadota bacterium
CGAAGTCCTCTTGTTTCTTCTCAATACCTTCACCGACCTCAAATCTGAGCAAACCACTGACTTTTGCACCAGAACTTTTGAGCAATTTTTCTACGGTGACGTCCGGGTCTTTGACAAAGGGTTGCCCTAACAAAGTGGTCTCGGCCAGGAACTTTCGTAAACGTCCTTCCACCATCTTGGCGATGATCTCCTCAGGTTTGCCCGACTGGGCCGCTTGCTCGGTCAGGATTTCGCGTTCCTTCGACACCACCGCTTCCGGCACGTCGTTAGCACTAACGTAAGGAGGATTCAAAGCCGCAACGTGCATAGCCACATCTTTTGCCAAGGCCGCGTCGCCACCTTCTAAAGCAACGACCACACCGATGCGAGAACCTTGATGGATGTAATCTGCCATGACGTCAGGCGTTTCCACATAGGCAAAGCGACGAATGCCTATGTTTTCGCCAATCTTGGCAATCAACGCCCTTCGGGCCTCCTCCACCGAAGCTTCACCCAAACTGAGTTGATTTAACGCATCCAGATCGTTTGGCATCTCATTAATGACCAACTCCGCTAACTGATCGACAAACCCTCGAAAATCGTCACCACCGGAAACGAAATCGGTTTCGCAGTTGACTTCGAGAATGGCAGCACGATTGTCCACGGTTTTCACCGCAACCAAGCCTTCAGCCGCTACTCGACCCGCCTTCTTGTCCGCCTTGGACATACCCGCCTTGCGCATATGCTCTTCAGCCGCCTCAATATCACCACCGGTTTCAACCAAGGCTTTCTTGCACTCCATCATACCTGCACCGGTTCTCTCTCTAAGCTGTTTGACCAGTGCTGCACTAATACTCATCGTTATGTTCCTACCTAAATAATCTCAACGTTTAAGCGACGCTGGCATCGTCGTTTGAGTCTGCTGCGTCTTTTGTTGCAGCAGCATCCGCCGCTTTCTCGGGTGCCGCTTCAGCAGCAGCATCCGCCGCTTTCTCAGGTGCCGCTTCAGCAGCAGCATCCGCCGCTTTCTCTGGTGGCGCCTCAAAAGCCTCATCGGCTGGCTTTGCCTGCGCTTCCTTCGCGGGTTTGCTCGGGGCCTTCGGCTTCGCGGTGGCTTTTTTCTTACCCTTTCGAGCAGCCGATGCCTTCTTCTTAGAGCCTTTTTTTGGTTTGCCCTCGGCGTCCAACTCCACAAAGTCATCAGAGCCTAGCTGCATGTCAGGCATTGATGCTTTCCCGTCCAAAACCGAATCCGCAATACCCACGGCATACAGCTGGATGGCACGCATCGCATCATCGTTACCAGGAATGATGTAGTCCACCTCGTCAGGGGAACTATTTGTGTCCACCACGGCAACCACAGGAATACCCAGTTTCTTGGCTTCCTTCACAGCAATATTCTCGTGCTCCACGTCAACCACAAACATGACATCGGGTAGAGAAACCATGTTTTTGATACCACCCAAACTACTTTCCAACTTGTCCATCTCCCGAGTCAGACCCAACACCTCTTTTTTGCTGAGCTGTTCAAAGGTGCCGTCTTCACGCATGGACTCCAAGTCGGTCAGACGTTTGATGGATTGTTTGATGGTTTTGAAGTTGGTCAGCATGCCGCCCAGCCATCGCTGACTCACAAATGGCATTTCGCAACGCTGAGCCTCGTTTCTAACGGCTTCCCGAGCCGCACGCTTGGTACCCACAAATAGTACCTTTCCTCCATCGGCCACGATGTTTTTTACAAAGGCCGATGCTTCCTTGTAGAGGGGTAAGGTCTTTTCCAGGTTAATGATGTGAATCTTGTTCCGTTCACCGAATATGAACGGGGACATCTTGGGATTCCAGTATCTGGTCTGATGACCAAAATGCACGCCAGCCTCGAGCATCTGGCGCATCGATATAGCAGTCATATTGTTCTCCGGGTTCTGCCTCCACGTGTCCCCAACAGCAACCCCGAAAAATCAGGGCACCCAACCGTCGGTGTCGACACGTGTGTGTCGTTAAAAGGGGCCAAGGCCCCCTGGTTAATTGCCTAAAAAGCGCGCGCTTTATACCATAGATTGCTGACTTACACCAACCTCACAGGCCCGACGCCAGGGGGCGGCGGCAAAAACAGCAGGACGGATAGAGATTTTTTATGACTGTAACCATCAAAACCCCTGAACAACAAGAAAAAATGCGGGTTGCAGGCCGCCTGGCGGCACACGTGCTGGACATGATCGGAGCCCACGTGGTGCCCGGGGTGACCACAGAGGAACTGGATCAGATCTGCCACAAATACATCGTCGAGGACCTGGACGCCATCCCTGCCCCTTTGAATTACAAAGGGTTTCCGAAATCTATCTGCACGTCGGTAAACCACGTGGTGTGCCATGGTATTCCAGGCAATAAGCGACTCAAACATGGAGACGCCGTTAATATTGATATCACCGTCATAAAGGATGGCTTTCACGGAGATACCAGCCGCATGTTTCACGTGGGTAAACCTAAGGTATCCGCAGACCGGCTGGCCCGTATTGCACACGAGGGTATGCGACGGGGTATTGACATTATTGCGCCCGGGGTCACCCTAGGAGATATCGGTCACACCATTCAGACCTATGTCGAAGCCCAAGGTGCCAGCATCGTTCGGGAGTACTGTGGTCACGGCATCGGTCAGGTGTTTCATGAGGATCCCCAGGTGCTACATTACGGCAAACCTGGGCAAGGAATGGCCGTGCAGGCCGGAATGACGTTCACGGTGGAGCCTATGGTTAACGCTGGCCGCCGGGATGTGAAGCTGTTACCGGATGGATGGACTGTGGTCACCAAAGACCATTCCTTATCGGCTCAGTGGGAACACACCCTGCTGGTCACAGAGTCAGGGTATGAAGTGCTAACCCTCGGCGAAAGCGGGGAAATTTAATTTAGTCAAATGACTGTGGAAGTTGCTTACTGGCCAGAGCTACCTAGCCTTGGCGCCTTTCGTGATGGCTGCGAATCACAAATGCGCGATGTGTTTCACGAGGGCACCAAAGAACTGGAGCGCCGTTTTTCTAAAGGAGAAGACGTCGCTCATCTGGTTCGCGCCAGGTCCCAGTTAGTGGATCACGTCCTGAGATTTGCTTGGTCGGGCATCATGACTGATGCCACCGACGACCTGGCATTTGTGGCGGTGGGTGGCTACGGCCGCGGCGAGTTACACCCGGCATCTGACATCGACGTCATGTTGCTTCTGCCCAAAGGTAACAAAGATCGTTGGCGTAAAAAGCTGGAGCGTTTTGTCACCTTTCTGTGGGATGTTGGTCTTGAACTAGGCCACAGCGTTCGCACCATCCGCGACTGTGTTAATGAGGCCAAGCAAGATGTGACGGTAGCCACCAATCTCATGGAGACCCGCTTGTTGGCCGGCGATCAAAAACTATTCGACAAGATGCGAAAGGTCACCAGCCCCAAGAAAATCTGGCCACCAAAGGAGTTTTTTGCTGCCAAGAGCAAAGAACAAAAGAACCGCCACGGTCGCTACGCGGATACTGCTCAAAATCTTGAGCCCAGTGTCAAGGGTAGCCCCGGTGGTTTACGTGACCTGCAAATGATTGGTTGGGTGCTATCCAGACAGTTCGGTCCAAATAACATCGAAGAACTCCTAGCTAAAGAGTTTTTAACCTCAACCGAATGGCAGGACTTGATTCAGGGGAGAAATTTTCTCTGGCGAATTCGCTTTGCTCTACATTTGATCACCAAGCGTCGCGAAGATCGGTTGTTGTTTGATCATCAAGTCACGGTGGCAAAAATGCTTGATTATGAAGACACTGAGGGCAGCCTTGGTGTTGAACAATTGATGCAGGACTACTACAGAACCGCAAAAAAAGTATTGCGTCTGAACGAAATGCTGCTGCAGCTCTTTCAAGAACGCTTAGTTCTTAAACAGAATGCCAAAGCGAAGTCCATCGATCATGAGTTTCATATCAAGAACGGCTTTTTAACCATCAACACAGCCAGTACGTTCGCC
>JBCCFQ010000462.1:0-3964 GCA_039029655.1 Pseudomonadota bacterium
CTTCGTTGAACTGTAAATCCTGCCCGTCTAGATATCGTTCGAACGCAAGCTTGCCCGCATGCTCCACAAGCACAGCGTGAGTGTTGTGATATTCGTAATTTTCGTCGAGCCAGCGATTGAATTGCGGGAGAAATGTTGCTGCAAAATTCGCTCTATCGGGAGTTGTTACAGCCCAACCATCATCGCGTTGTTGCGGAATTGATTGCAACATTCACACACCTCCTTAGTTAAAGGCGTAATTGAGATTATACCGCATCCATACATTGACCCGAATCCTTGCCCACAAACCTTGGATTGACTTCGGTGATAACAATAGGCCAGCGCAAACCGTTTATTCCCAGTACTGTATTGCGAACGCGGGCATTGGCTTGAACCACACTTGTAAATGTGGATAAATGGCAACTTCGAACGGTGTCAGAGTCATTCAACACAAGGGCATGGCTAAGGTACTTTCAGACGCGCAAGTCGCGCAATTTCACGAGCAGGGCTATCTGTCTGGCCTGGATGTTTTTAGCGCAACCGAGTGTGATGAGTTTCGTGCGAGAGCCGAGGCGTTTGAATATGATCGACCTAACGATGTTGCCTGGGCATTCGATATCAAATGCAACTTGTTGTTTGATTGGGTGTACCGGATTAGCGCCCACCCTAATTTGGTTGACTCGGTCGAAGACTTGATTGGTCCTGACATTCTACTGACCAATTCGATTTTTCGAATAAAGGAACCGCAATCACCAACCCATTACGGGTGGCATCAAGATGCCGCAAGAATTCAAGTAGAACCGAATTTCATTATTGCCTACTTGGCCATCGGTGACGCCACGACAGACAATGGTTGCTTGAAAGTTATACCCAATTCTCAATCGAAAATTGAACCCTTCCATCTCGTCGGCTACTCTAATCGAAAACTCGCACGAGTGACCAGCGTCGATGAATCTACCGCCGTCGACCTGATTTTGAAAAAGGGCCAGGTGGGGTTTTTTCATTGCAATACGATTCACGGTTCCGGCGTCAATACATCCGGCGCACGTCGCTTTGCACTGATCAATGACTACACACCCGCAGCGGCACGCCAGTCAATCTCAAAAGGTTCGGGACAACTCCTAAGAGGGAAGGATGATCTTGGCAATTGGGGTGTTGAACCGTTGCCGAGCAATTCGTTTGATGATAATGCACGCATCCGGCGCAGCATCTTAAATCAATTTCCAGAGAACGTATTGATGGGCCCACTGGATGCAGGCGCGACACCCTCCTTTGCAGATAGGCCTCACTAATCCAAAAAGTGAATTGACAGGTGTACGCTGACTGGTCAGCTGACGTTCTAAGGCGTGTGACTGTGTAGTTCTGGCTTCGCTGCAGTACCCAATAGCTGAGCATCCTCGCAAAATATTTCGTGGATACGAATCACAATGTACAGGCGAAGTGCAAGTCGAGTCGGTGAAATACTGAAATCCCGAATATCCAGCATTTTGCGAATTCGTCTTGCCAACCGCCATGAAAGCCGCTTCCATCTAGCGTGAAAGCCCGTCGAATCGACTTGCTCGATATACTCCAGCAGTTCTTCCAGTACACCTTCTGGCAAATTGTTCTTGCTTCTCTTTGCCTTGAGAAGATCGATCAACACAGTCTTTAACGCAACTGAACTAAAAACCTCTGACTTTGGTTGTAGCGCCGTGCGCGTGGCAATTGGAAAATTTGGCAATTGGCTTTCAACCATCTGTGTAAATGCTTTTTTATTAGTCCTGAGTGCTTCGGGAAGGGCGTGATGCGCTTCAATAACACGCCGCGAAAGCAGTGGCGCTAGAATTTCGCAGTAATGGGTTTTCATATAGTTAAGCGGCGCAACCACCATACTCACATAGTATTGCTCGCACAAACGTTGACCGTAAGCTGTCAAGGACTCTTGGCCATTTCTCATGAGCTCGGGTGCAAGAGTTTGCGGCATCGACTGTATGGACTTGTCGAGCCCACCCAATCCCGGCACCTCATCCAGCCGCATAAAACCCCATTCCTGATAAGCGGTACTCCATTGCAAAGGGTTTTCTGCGTCCGCCAAGGCTTCGTCGCCCCGCACGATACCAAAACGGTCACTATCAAATATGTCCTTCCACAATGAAAATCCGTCTGTGTACCCCGCAAGATTATCCAACTGACCTTCGCTGTTTTTAATGAAAAGATCGAGGACCGTTTCGATGTCCTCAACCTCCTCGATCGATCTCAGTTCTTTATAGCAATGCTGTGTTTTAAATCGCGCACTGAGTTCCCCCGCAATGTATGCATCGCTCATTGGTAGGTCTTTCTTAGAATCCGTCCCCCACGTAATCGTATTGATTGCCTCGGGTCTTTCGAGAGACAACAAAATGCTCCGACTGTCGTACCCCCCTGATAGCGCAAAAAACCACTGCTTTGGATCGATATTCATCGACCTTACCGACTGCTGAACTGATAACGCCAATTCACGCTCGGCTTGGACAGGATCCATTGTCTGGGGGGAATGAGGCGAGTCATAGGATGAGACCTGGGGTTGCCAGGTGGCTCTGTCGAGCGAAAAACGAGATCGGAGGGGTAGCCGCTTTACTCGAACATCCCATGCATGCATGAAATTCAAAGTCCCAGCTGACAGCATCCAGGGGTAGTTACTCGTATCGGGTTCGAAACTCCTCAACAATACAGTAATCGCTCTTTGTGAGTTTGAAGCGATGAGGATGTCATCATTAAAAAAATACCAAATACACCGTGCACCCAGATGATCGGTTAACATTTCTACCGAATCGCCTTCACGTCTGAACAACGCATACGATCCGTCCGGAGGTGACGTATTGAGTGCTTGCCAATCATTGTGTTCACCGTAAAAACCGCCTAGGCACAGATTCGGGCCATCAACGAGAAGCGAAGGCACTGGGTTGATAATGGCCGTGAGCGATCCGGATTCGATATGCAACTGCGGCGAAGGATAAGCCACATTCTGTGGCTGCAATCGATTCGAGATCGCCAGAATTGTGTCTTTACCAATGCCGGATAACGATAAATCGCGGGAAAACAAAAAAACTGCAATAGACATACTTATCCTGTATCTACTACCTTACTTCCGATTTCATTCCGTTTTTTCAAACACGCCGTACAGCAGCCCAACTCGGTTCGGGAAATCGATCAACCTCCTAAATAACGTCTATAGTCTAGTAGTTCAGCAGTTAATTTTCGCGATTCAGTCAACGAAACCCTACTGTTTATTGCGGCCATCGACAGAGCGGAGTCCAAATCATCGTAAGACTCAGATTGAGAACCCATACCGTTTGATAGGGCTTTTTGAGAAAACGAACTGACTTAACAGAATTCCGACAGCTAACCCATTAACAATAAGACTCTCCTTTCTAAGCAACCACGAACAATCTCGCCACCCCCCAATGGAAGAGCGCTCTCGCCCCCCTAACAAGATGCAGGATTGGTATGCTTCTCCTGTTCGAGTACTTCTGAGCCCAATCACAAAGAGAGGGGGCATAGGAGGATTCTTGCAACACTGCTTGTCGATTGGTCCAGAACAGTCAGCAAGGCGAATTGTTCGAATGTGCAGGCGAGTCATTGGCATCGTCATCGATCGAAATTACGACCGACAACACGGTGTTGACACATCGGGTTTTATTCCGGCCAAATTTCTCGCGCCCGACAGTGCTAGCTCGCAATTCAGCCACGAATACGGACCGACGCCTCAAAAATCATTTCGTCGAATGCTCGATGTCTTACCCTGCTCTTTCAAGGACTACACGTTAGTCGATTATGGATCAGGCAAAGGGCGTACCCTATTGATCGCGGCCGAGTACCCTTTCAAACAAATAATTGGTATCGAATACTCTGAAGAACTCGTGAAAATTGCGGATAAAAACGTTGCCACCTATCGCGGGCAACCATTGCAATGCACGTCAATTGAATCCAAATTTATGGATGCGACGGTTTACTCCCCGCCTCTGAC
>JBCCFQ010000463.1:0-3963 GCA_039029655.1 Pseudomonadota bacterium
CCCACTTTCCGACAGATTTTTGGATCGGACCAAACATGAACTACGGTCTGTTGTTGGTTGGCACCTTCATCTTCTTCCTGGCCAAGCAACTTGTCACGATCATGAACTTGCATGACTCCTTTCGTTTTCTCAACGCCAGAGACTCGGTCAACGCAAGAAAGGCGGCCCTCCTCGCCATGTGTCTGATGGGCGTGGGCAGCCTGATCTGGTTCATCCCGCCCTGGGCTTCAGCCATCTTGTATCCAGACGCGGCAGCCGCCTATCCAGAATTGGGCAACAAAGCGGCGGATGCCGTTTATCTCGTATTCACTCGAAACGCAATGCCAGTCGGGACAGTCGGCTTGCTTCTAGCGGGATTGTTCGCCGCCTCCATGTCATCCATGGACTCTGCGCTAAACAAGAATGCCGGCATCATAGTCCGTAGTGTCTATCAACCATTCTTAGCCAAACGAAACAGATCGCCTAGCGATACTCACTTGCTGAAAGTCAGCCGTTTATTGAGCTTTGTTAGCGGCATCATCGTCATACTGATGGCACTGTTTTTTAAATCCCTCAAAGAACTGAGCCTGTTTGATCTAATGATGTCAGTGTCCGCCATGATTCAGGTTCCACTGCTGATTCCACTCATCGTTGGTCTGTTTGTAAAAAAGACCCCTCAATGGGCGCCCTGGGTCACGGTTGTGCTGGGTCTGTTTGTTTCTTGGTTCATGAAAGACGTTCTAACACCCCACGTATTCGCCAGTTGGCTGGAACTCAACCCACTGACCACCAGGGAGGCTGTGGACCTGAATCTGATGCTGACACTTGCAGCCCACGTCTTCATCACCGCCGGTTTCTTTTGTTTGACATCGTTGTTTTACCAGGAAGAAAAAGACAAGCACAAAGCCCAGCGAGAGCATTTCTTTGAGGACTTGGAAACGCCGGTGATCGCGGACGCTGCCCAAAGTGACTACGACCGGCAGCAACGAGATAAATTGGGGACGATGGTTGTGTGCATGGGGGCAGGTATTCTCATCATGGCACTGATCCCTAATCCAACTTGGGGTCGGCTGATCTTCGTCGTTTGCGCCTTGGTGATTTCGATCATCGGCTTTTCCCTAAAACAAAGCTCGAAAGACAAAACTGTCACACGAATTTAACATCGGATGGGAAAATATTCATGAAGCAACTAGCCAAAATACTCGTGCTGATCCCATGTCTCTGTGCTTGTGCGACGGAGGCACCCAAAACGGTTCAGATGACCCATGGGACCGATGACTCAGCAGGGGGTGGCCCCGCCTACATTATCACCACACCCTCCGCCACCTACTATTTGGAAAAAGAAGGCGGCGGCCTTTCCAGTATGCTGGACAAAGATGGCGTGGATTGGCTTGGTTTTCACAACAAAGAAGGTTCCGGATGGAAAGGAGAGTACCGAGGCTTTCCCAACGCGGTTCACCGCCAGGATGGAAATTACTTTCATGCGATGAACTCCGGTACGGATCCCTCTAGTTCCGTGGTAAACATAGAGTCTAGTCAGCATATTCGTATCACCTTTACCTCCGAAAACCATCAGTGGCGTGGGCAGTGGGACTTCTATCCAGATCGATGCGATTTCACCATGATCAAGGTCAGCGCAGGCTATAAATACTGGGTGCAGTATGAAGGCGTGCCGGGGGGCGAAATGGACGAGCAGGACTATTGGTACGCCTCCAGCGACAACCGCCGCCATCCTATTCACGAACAGGCTCTTCGTGACTTGCCTGAGCCGGAATGGATGGCCTTTGGAGACAGCAACACACAGCGGGTATTGTATATACTGCATCATAACGACGACGACTACCCGGATGACTATGTCAGCAGGCCGTATATGACCGTTTTGGGATTTGGTCGCCGTGAAAAAAACAAATTTCTCACGACACCTGGAACGTTTTCCATTGGATTTATTGAATCCACTGACTACCCAACCATCGAACATACCATCCGAAAAACGCTAGAAAGTGCGGATAGCTTGGAATAGACGACGACTCGCGGGAGATAACCTATGCGACAAGAAGACATTGATGATCAAGTATTCAAACTCTATGACGAGTATTGCCACGGAAACATGAATAGGCGTGAATTCTTGCAACGTGCCGGCCAGTTATCGGTGGCTGGTGCTTCTGCAGTCGCTATGGCCGAAGCATTGCTACCTAATTACGCCGATGCCCAAGAAGTCCTGTTCACCGATGACCGCATCAAGGCAACCTGGGTCGACTATGCATCACCTGGTGGTACATCCGGCGAAATGCGTGGCTATTTGGTTGCGCCCGCAGGTGAAGGGCCCTTTCCCGCCGTCCTAGTGATGCATGAGAACAGAGGCCTAAACCCTTATATAAAAGACGTTGCGAGACGCTTTGCTGTAAACGGGTTTCTTGCGCTCGCCCCGGACGGGTTGTCGCCTATTGGTGGTTATCCAGGAAACGACGACGATGGCCGTACCATGCAACGTACCCTGGACCAGACAAAACTTCGCCAAGACATGTTGAACAGCGGACGCTTTGTAAAAACCCACGCCCAGTCAACCGGTAAACTCTGCGCCACGGGATTTTGCTGGGGTGGTGGCACCACAAACTTTCTCGCAACCGAGATGGGAGAGGAGCTCAATGCAGGGGCCCCGTTTTATGGAAGCGCCGCCGTAACGGCCCACGTACCAAAGATAAGAGCGGCCATACAAGTGCACTACGCTGAAGACGACAAACGGGTAAATGCCATGCGGGCAGAATATGAGGCAGCCCTAGAATCAGCCGGTGTCACTTACGAAATGCACACTTACCCGGACACACGACACGGGTTTCACAACTATTCAACCCCGCGCTACAACGAAAAAGCGGCGAAGCTTGCCTGGGATCGAATGGTTGCGTTCTTTCGAAAACACGTTTGAACTATCGAACACACTGCATTAAGCGGCTCCTGCGAGAATTCGACGGGGCTAAACTTCTTCTTTAGACTCGGAACCTTTGAGTCGCGTACCCCAAAGGGCAAGGTAGGCACAAAAAAGAAAAAAAGCGAGAATCTTCAAAACATGCGTAACATAATAGACTGTATTGTTCTGAAACGTGTAGGTTCGCCCATATTTGACGACATGCCCCGAGGTCAAATGACCGGCAAGATCGACTAAAAAGTACAAGCTCACAATCGCCAGCGCTCCCTTGATTGGAATCAACCATAGCCTTGGAAGCTCGATAGAGATTAACCGTAACTTACCCACAACCTCTCGCTACTCGGTTTGGATCGGACAAAGAATGACAATGCGAACATGAGGCGACGAACACCGCCCCCCCTATTTAGATAATGCTTTTAAGATGACGCATTCTGATCGAACCAAAAAGTCATCGATCACCGATGTGCTTATCAACAAAGCCCACTATTGTCTGCAAAGCCTGCAGTCTCGTGGATCCCTCTCTTAAGTAATGATCCTCGTTTTTGAGTTTCACCAGCTCAACATCGCGGCCGGCTTTCTTTAGAGCGCGATGCATGAGCTTCGACTGGTTGTACTCCACAATGGTGTCATCTTCACCATGCATCAGAAGCACAGGGATCGTTACCCGATCGGCCGAAAAGTATGGAGAAATTTCCTTTAGCGCATCCGAATCGTATTTACCGTCCAAAATGCTTCGCTCAAAATATTGCAGCACTTCGTGATCCCTGCCGTAACGGCTCTTGTCTGCCTTAAGCATAGCAGGTAGGTGACTCACACCCGCGATAGACAAAGCACATTGATAAAGGTCTGGCGTGAATGCGGCCCCAGCAAGGGCTGCATAGCCGCCATAAGACGCGCCCACGATACAAATCCGGTCTGGATCAGTGAGTTGTTCTTTGACCAGCAAGGCTAGAGTATCGGTCAAGTCATCTTGCATCTTCTTACCCCACTGGCCATAGCCTGCTTCTAGCAGCTTTTTGCTGAAGCCACTAGAACCCCGAAACTGCGGTTGCACTACTAAG
>JBCCFQ010000464.1:0-3936 GCA_039029655.1 Pseudomonadota bacterium
ACAAGAGAATAGCTGGTTGGGTCGAAGGCACCGTTAGTCCATTCCGCGATTCTAAGTGATTCCGCGATGACGAAAAAACTGGTGTCGCTTAACGGGAACCAATCCGTACCAGCATCATTAAGCTTTGAAATTTCAGATTCTCTATTGTAAGACGAAATATTGCTATCTATTTGGAACAGAATATTCCGTACATCTTGTTCAATTTGAGGTAAGTCTGAAATGGGTTGCGCGATCTGCAATTGATATGTGGTGGCGAACACTTGTCCATGGGTACGACTAACATTTCCATCGCCGTTGCTGCAGCCAGTTAGATAAAAACAAAGTAGTAATTGCGTTAGTCTTGCCATGACGACCAGTATAGCTTGAGAGCATTTGGGATTTGGTATTTCCTTGACCCGCTGCTAGTCTCATAGTCCCAGCGGCACTTTTAGAGGACTGCTTTCATGATTGTCGAACAAATTTGGACCGGCAACGCTTATCGGAATTTCAATTATTTGGTCGTTTGTTCTGAGACCGGAGAGGCTTTGGCTGTCGATCCGCTGGATCATCGAAAGTGTTTAGCACTTGCGGAAGAGAAGGGCTACGACATCACCCAGATTGTGAACACTCATGAGCATGGTGACCACACGGGAGGTAATCGGGCCATGATTGCCGCTACAGGTGCTAGATTGCTGGCGCACTATGGTGCCGGAAACTCAATTCCGGGCGTGGATTATGGGTTATCGGCTGGTGATGTGATTAAAGTAGGACGAACCGTTGATTTGGAGGCGTTGGACACGCCTGGTCATACCATGAGCCATGTGTGTTTGCTGTCTCACACGGATACGCCTGGATTGTTTTCCGGAGACACTCTTTTTAACGCAGGTGCTGGCAATTGTCACAACGGGGGTCATCCGGACGAGCTATACACCACATTTGTCCAACAGCTTAATCAGTTACCCGACAAAACAAAGGTTTATCCAGGACATGATTACATCGCTAACAATTTGGAGTTTACCTTAGATCGCGAACCAGATAACCAGCGAGCCCGCCAACTGTTGATCGATGTAGGGGATCAGGATCCAACTCAAGCTCTGGTATCGACCTTGGGATTGGAAAAAGAGATCAACACTTTCTTTCGTTTGACTAACCCTCAGGTCATCGATCAACTACGGGAAAGGTTTCCTGATATGGATTGCGATCCAAAATCCGTATTTCTTAGGCTCAGGGAGCTACGAAATGACTGGTAAGGTTACCTATTTACGGTCGGCAGTTAAGCGGTAGATAGCGATACTGGATTAGCGCAAACGTGGTGGCGTCAACGGAACCAGGGATAGCTATTGCGCCGCCCGGTGGCGGAGCAGCGCCACAAACCCAAATGACGTCGCCATTGGCGCTGGAATAGGGCACCAAGCTCAGTACCGCACCCGCGACCTCAGCGTTTGCCTGGTTGCCAAAGGTGATATCAATAGAACCCGTGCGGACAGTTAAGTCTTGCACAAACTTTGAGGACGGTGGTGCCCCAATGCCCAAAGCACCGAGATCAGCAGGCATGATGCCCCGATCTAGGAATTGCTCAGAAATTTGAGCTTTCAAGCCGCTCGAGAGTGCCATGCCCTCTGCTACCTGAGTGCGAATCACGAATCCCTGATAGGCTGGGACGGCGATACTTGCCAGGATGCCAATAATGGCCACAACGATCATTAATTCGATCAGTGTAAAGCCCCGGTGATGTGCATAAATTTGTTTCATGGGCAAATTACTGCAACAATGGTGCCAATTTCATAAACTATTGTAATTTATAGACTTATTATTATGCGATATGGAAAACATGCCCCGGAGGGTCAATTGTGGACGCTACGCGTCAACAGTTTTTGCTGGCGCCGAAGTGCGCTGGTTCTCGTTTTGTTTGGTTTAGCTGGCTGTGCGCAAGCTCCTGATTTATTGGCGTTTGGTGGTGCCACAACCGCAAAAGTAGATCTAACCGGTGACTGGCAACGGGACACTGTGTTGGAACAAGAAAAACAGGACTTGGTGCTGGGAGAGAGCTTACCTGTGGAGTTGGAAACCAGGCGGGCTCCGCGCAGTAATCAGCGTTCCCGGCGAAACCAAGGACCTAGCCCTGCATTGATATTGGATGGGCTTTACTTTCATGCGCGTAAGCTGCGACTGACCCAGGAAGCCACGGCGCTGTTTGTAAAGTTTGACTTGGCCAGAGTGCGCGAGTATCGCTATGGCGAGAAAACGGATGCCAACGTAGGGGTCGTGGGGGTACTTCGAGTTTCAGGTTGGGAAAATGACACCTATCTCATCAAGTCTGTTTCAGATGACGGTACTCTGATCCAAGAGCGTTACTCCTTGGAGGAGCGAGGCTTAAGATTAGTTCGGCAAATCACAATTTCCAGTAAGTCCATGGATGAACCCAGGGTGATGGTGCAAAACTATTCTCGAGCACCGTGAAACTTTAAGAGACGAGGCTAGCCATGCCTCGTGATATGCCATCCACGGTCAGCGGGTACATCTCATTTTCAACGAGCTCTTTGAGAATGCGTATTGAGTAGGTGTGATCCCAGACCCGTTCGGGTTCGGGATTTAGCCAGATCAGTTTTGGGTAGATTTGTTTTAGCCGTTTTATCCATACCGCCCCCGGCTCCTCATTCCAATGCTCGACACTACCGCCGGGATAGGTAATCTCGTATGGGCTCATAGTGGCGTCGCCCACCAACACGACTTTGTAGTCGGAACCGTATCGGTGCATGAGATCCCAGGTTGGGATGACCTCGGTGTGGCGTCGTTTGTTGTTTCTCCAAACTCGCTCGTACAGACAGTTGTGGAAGTAAAAATACTCTAGTTGTTTGAATTCCGACTTCGCCGCTGAAAACAGCTGCTCGCAAACGCGGATGTGGTCATCCATGGAGCCGCCAATGTCGAAAAAGATGAGCACTTTCACGGCGTTTCGACGTTCAGGGACCATCATGATATCAAGTAGGCCGGCGTTTTTTGCAGTTCCATTTATGGTTCCATCCAAGTCCAGCTCTTCGTCGGCTCCTTGACGAGCGAACTGCCTGAGTCTTCTCAACGCAACCTTTAGGTTTCTCGTACCGAGTTCGGTATCTCCGTCTAGATTTTTGAAAATACGCTTGTCCCAAACCTTAACCGCGCTGCGATTCCGGGAGCCTTGTTGGCCAATTCGAACCCCTTCGGGGTTATAGCCATAAGCGCCAAATGGAGAACGCCCAGCAGTACCTATCCACTTGTCACCACCCTGATGACGATCGTCTTGCTCTTCGAGGCGCTTCTTCAAAGTTTCCATGAGCTTTTCCCAACCACCCAATGCCTCTATTTGCGCTTTTTCTTCCTCAGTGAGGTTGAGCTCAGCTTGTCGACGTAACCACTCTTCGGGGACTTCGCCGAACAAGGCCTCGGCAAGGGATTCCGCGCCTTGGAAGTAATAGGAAAAAAGTTGATCGAAACGATCAAAATGGGCTTCGTCTTTTACCAGACTTAGTCGGGCTAGATAATAGAAGTGGTCGACGGTGAAATCACCAACGCGGGATTTCAGGAGTCTAAGAAAACTCAAGAATTCCGTAATGGAAACAGGGAGTCTTGCCTGCCTCAGATTAAAGAAAAAAGGGATCAGCATGCTGCGCTATCGGTTCGCTCGGTCAAGGAAAGCCAGCCTTTCAAACAGATGCACATCTTGCTCATTTTTGAGTAACGCCCCGTATAGGGGTGGAATGGTTTTTTTACCACTCTTTTCTTTGAGAACCTCTGGGTCAATGTCTTCTGCCAACAATAATTTCAACCAATCCAACAGTTCCGAAGTGGATGGTTTTTTCTTCAGCCCCGGGACGTCGCGAAGTTGAAAAAAAGAGGTCAAAGCTTCGTTGAGCAGGGACTTTTTGAGTCCAGGGAAATGTACGTCAACAATATCTTTCATTGCCGATTCGTCCGGGA
>JBCCFQ010000465.1:0-3933 GCA_039029655.1 Pseudomonadota bacterium
GTGAGCATTGCTCTAGTGATTGTCATCAAGATGCTGGGCGCTTGAACATTAGTGGTTATGCCGGCAGACATTTTCTAAGGCTTAAGCCGCTCTAATTATGCTCTCACCTGCTAGTTTGATATCTCTTATGCTCCGGCTAGTGGTTTATCACGAGATCTCCAGAGGTATGCTCAGTCTGAATAGACCTTATTTGCACAGGAAAAAGAAAGACCAAACTACGCCGGGAATAGGAAGTCTGGCCAGATGACGAAAGTCTTCAGCCAAAAGTGAACACGGGAACTGCTCTGATTGCTTCAATCGGTAGGCTTCCCGCCAGTATGGGAAGTGGCCTACCGTACACTCGGTCTCACGGACATGTCATGCAGTAAGTCAATCCCCCTGCATAAAGGTCTTTCGTACAGTAGTAGATCTTACCGTCAGAACACTGCTCGGTGTAAGTTTGGATACATCCCACACCTGTAGTGGAGCAAGTGTTGCGAGCGGGTCCGGTCAATGGGCATTTGGGGTCGTCTGTCGTTGTCATGTTCTTACCGGGACAGGCTGGAGCTGCTTCCTGTGGTACCTTTGAGCAGCCCAAAGTCACTGTGATACTCTTCTTCTCGGGTAATGGATCTGAACACCAGTTGGTGATGGTGAAATCCGCCTTTGACGGATGATCTGTTGTCTCACCGAAAGGATTTTCGGCCACGGTGAAACAAGATGGGCTGCTCTTATAATTGGTACCTAAGCCAAGTACCGTGGCGTTATTCCAGTAGTAGGGGTATTCACCGGTGCAATAATAGGCCCACCCCTTTGTTTCCAGCGCTTTGTAGGACACTGCCCCCATTTGCTGCTCCTGGCAGTCGGGTACCCCCTTACAAATCTCGGCAGGGGCGGTGATTGATACAGTGGTGCTTGTAAGCGCAGTCATCGTGATTAACAGCACGCGAAAGTAGTTCATTTTTCCCAGCCCCCTTTATTGTGGCAATAGATTAAGTGAAGGCACACCCGCCGAGTAGGTCTCATAACCCCTGACATAGGGGTCAAATACTTCCACGGAACAACCCACCCAAATGCGTGCTCGCCCTGCTTCCTCTCCGCGGTTTTCAACTCTGAAGGAGAGATTGTTTTGGGTTCTACCCAAGACGGTTATAGACAGGTGTTCCTGGTAGCGTGCATCCCAGTGCCAGACATAGGGTGCGACATCCGGGCAATTGCCACCCACAACAACGGACTGCTCAGGCCCTACATTTACCCAAGGGTGTTTCTCGGTAATGCAATCGGGCACGCCCCGGCACTGATTGGATGTGCCTTCAACCATGCGCAGCGTATCGAAGGGCGATGTGTCCTGAGCGTTGGCAAAGACCGCACCTAGCAGCAGGGCGAGAGAGAACAAGACACGACTGACCATCGTATCGTGGCGGCGACGTACATACATGAGCTTTCCCCGAATTCAAAAAATAGTTTTGTTTTTCGATAGCCTATCTTTTCGAGTGCCAACTGGCAAATGGAAAAAGGCAGATAAAAACACCCGGCTGGATGGTGGATTGGCGTGACCTGAGTCGTCGTGCGTATTAGCAATAGCGCCTTGTCAAATGCTCCAGACCCTCATGCCCTCGGCATCTGAGGAGGTCAGGTACGTTCTGCTTAAGTTCTAGCGTTGCTTTGCCGTAAGCCTATTTGCATTCTCCGCGATACGTTTAGAGTGGGAGGTGCATACAATCGGATCGCGACCGCAGCCCTTCGAAATGTGAGCTGTCTGAACCACTCATTTCGCAAACAAAAAAGCCCGGAAGATTCCGGGCTTTTTTACGCGAGAAGATGCGAAGCGAAAGCGCGTTAGCGATTAGAACATAAACTGCACACTACCGCCGATGATACGGGGTGTGGGTCGCAGACGAATGCCGCTTACACCGAAGTTCTCGCCCGTACCGGTAAAGTAGTCTTCGCCGTCCAGGTTCTCGACATAGGCAGTGAAGCGCCAGTTCTCCATATCAAAGCCGCCGCGTAGGTTCCACACGTCGTAGTCAGGGGTTCTGAACGGGTAATCACCAAACTGCGCGATGGAGTTTCTGGAGAGGCCGGAGTTGGGGGAGGGGCCATCGGTTTGCTGGTAAGTCAGCGCTTCAATGTCGCCAAACTGGCCATCTCGGTGGATGAACTCCAATTGTACCCAGGCTTCGCTACCCGCACTTCCCACCGGTAGGCGGTATTGCAGGGCGGCGTAATAGGTCCATTCGGGCGCCTTGGGCAACTCCAGACCCTCCAACTCCACATTAAAACCACCGGTGATTTCTGCGGTGGTGTCGCTGGTGATTTCCGTATCGATATAACCTATGTTCGCCGTCAGCGTGAGATTGTCGGTAATCGCTGCAAGAAGCTCCACTTCACTACCCCAGGCTTCGGCGTCTTCTACGTTGATTGTCTGTTCAAAGTTGGAAGACAGGTCGCCAGGGGTTAGCAGTCGGAAAGATTCGAGTTGAAGATCTGACCACTCCAGGTAGTAGAGTGATGCGTTTAGGCGCACGCGGTTATCCCAAAGTTCGCCCTTAAAGCCAAGCTCATAGTTCCACAGCTCCTCTTCCTCGAAGGGCAATACAATCGCCGGGTTGCCGTCAGCGTTGGTGTTGTTACCCACTGATAGGCCGCCTGCTTTGTAGCCTTGCGAAACGGTACCGTAAACGTTGATATCGTCTGTTATCTGATACAGGGCGACAAAACGAGGAGAGATGTTGTCGAAGCTGCGGCTGCCGGAAGCAGGTGGGTTAGCAAAGTTAGTGAAGCAAGAAGGGTCACCTGGACAGCCAGGAGCTGGGCCGATTGAGTTACCCTGCAGGGAGTTTTTCACCTCGTCATCGGTGTAACGTGCACCCACTACCAGATCCAGGCGATCAGTTGCATGCCAGGTTAGATCTGCAAAAACAGCCCAGCTCTCCAGTTCCCACTTCTTCTGGTTAAGTGCCAGCCCCAGACCCTCAGGGAAAGGTGGTAACCAGCCCACGCCGTTCAATGTTGCTGTTGGCTGGGTTGAAATGGCCACATCGTTATCCTGCTTCTGTTCATCGCTGGCATACATTGCACCGGCGACAAAGTCGTAAGCATCCTCTGTAATTTGCACACGGAACTCCGTGCTCCATGACTCGCCGTCATAAGAGTTGTCGCGTCGAATCGTATCCACGCCGCCCACCAGATCGTTGTCAAAGGTGCGGTCCAGTGAGGCATCAATAATGCCGGTGATGGACTTCAGTACAACGGTGTCGCTGAGGTTGTGGGTGATATTGACGATGGCAACGGTTGATTCGTTTTTAGTGCGCTCGTCCAAATCATGACTCAACTCGTCATAATTGCCCTGGTACCAAAAGCCAGTACCGGGGTCCAGTGCGCCGTCACCCAGACCAAATGTATCGATTGAGTCTAGATCAAGTACGCCAGAGGGTACGTTTTCATCCGTATCCTGGTCGTCATCGGAGTAGTAGACGGAGGTAAGAATATTGGTGTCTTCCGTCACGTCCCAGTTGAGGTGAACGCGCGCGTTTACTGATTCGTAACCACTGCCATCTGCGCCGTTGGGCGTAAAGCCATTCTCAGCGGCCCCTGGACATCGGCTTAGGTTGGCTCCGGACTTACACGCGTTTTCGACAAAACCATCGCTATCTGCGTAGTAGACAACACCACGAGCTTGCAGATCGTCTGTGATGGGTACATTGAGTATACCGGTGAAGTTGTATTGGTCACCGGCATCTTCGTAGGTCTCCGCTCCCAAAGTCACTGAGCCCTCAAACTCATCTGTCGGCTTATTGGTCGTCAAGTTGAGTGCACCACCCACAGCATTACGGCCGAAGAATGTACCCTGCGGACCGCGCAAGACTTCCACTACATTCATATCTGACAGGTTGGGGTTGGCCACGTTGTTTGGAACAGAAGCCACACTGAATTCATCCAGATAGATGCCAA
>JBCCFQ010000466.1:0-3923 GCA_039029655.1 Pseudomonadota bacterium
CCCCCAGGCGGCAAAAGCGGCACATAGTCCTTCGTTGGAGCCGCTGCTGAGTACAACCTGAGATGTGGCGATGCCGTTGGCTTGGGCAATGGCTTGACGCAACTCTGTTTGTATCCCCCAGGAATAGTAGGCGCCTTGTTGGCTGGCTTTAAGCGCCGCTTCCAACGCGATCTTGCTGGGTCCGTAGGGGTTTTCGTTAGAATTCAGTTTTGCTATTCCAGGTTCCGGGCCCAATTGTGCAAAACCGCGTAGCGGCAGAGTGGCGAGCACAGTGGAATAAAAAGTGCCCTTCAGTAGTTGGCGCCTGTCGATGGTCATGGCCTCAGTCTCCTTGGTGATGCGTCTTAGGATACCATCCAATAGACGCGCTTCCATTTTTAGACAAAATCATTTTTTCGGCCCTTAGAGAATCGATTGCAGAGTTAGTTCAATAAATCACCCTAAGGGTATCGGTCCCGTTTTTTCTCTTACCCAGAAGTACTTGATTCGAAAGCAGCAATCTATAGCTTGGTAATAAATCCAAGGGTGTTGGTGTCAGCTCTAGTAAGGATGGTTGATCGCTTTGAATCTGTGTTGGAGGAAATCGAAGATGAACAGCAAGTTGTTAGGTGGCATAGTAATAGTGAATTTCTTGTTTGTAGGCGCGGCTACCGCTATGCCCAAACAGGCAACCGCCGGACCAGACCCACAAGCTTCTTCTATGGTGGAAGATGTTGAACCTTTGACTAAGGCGGAACGCCGAGGCCAAAAAAAGGCTGAGAGAAAGGCGGCTCGACAGGCAAAGCGCGAAGCCCGTCGCGCGCAGCGTGACCAGTTGGCTCAAGAAGGCCGCTTGAGGCCGCGCTATCGAAGCTTGAGTCGCCTCGATAGATTTGATCCTTACTATCCCTATGGCCTTGGGTTTAGATCTGGTTTTAGACGCAGTCAGTTCGGTGGGTTTTCCCGATTTGGTTTTCGCACAAGCCGATTCTCCCGCTTTGGTTACTATGGTGGTTTTCGTCGCGGTTTCGGTTGGTAAGAAAAACGCGTGGGATGGGCCTGCGTGTTGGCCCATCCCAATTTACGCGAAGCAGTACTTCAGGAAACGCTCCAAAAGCGACTCTTCTTTCTCATAACATCGAACACCAAAATTTCCACAGTCTCCATTCTCACCGACGCCTCCGGGTTGTCCATCAGCACCCAGAGACCACACATCAAATGAATTGGGATTGTGTAAACCAGGGTGACGGTATTGATAAGGGTTTCTCCAAGGATCATCAGGCATTTTCTTCATGTAACCGCCCGCCGGGTAAATTCCAGCGTCGCTTAGGGACGATGGTTTTTCGACAAGCGCATAGAGGCCCTCATCAGAAGTAGGGTAGCGTCCATGGTCAAGGTAGAACATCTCCAAAGCAGATTCGATTGCGCGTATGTTTTGATTCGCCAAGAAAACTCGACTGTGATGGGGCGGAGAGGCCATTGTGGTTTGCGGCAATAGCGTGCAGAGCAACAAGAAATTTATCGTTACTATCTTCATGAGTCCATTGATGGTTTTCTGGGTCTATGGTCAGTAGTAAACGCAAGAGACCGTCAGTTGGGGTTGCGGCGCCGTTGCACATAGTCCCGAGCCCGCTATACTCCGTTACCCCCACTGCACCACGAGATTGATATGACCGTTTTGTTCAGATTCTTCATCGCCATTTATGTGTGCGTGTTAGCTGGTTGTTCCGTCTCACCTTCCACAGTCACCCAAAACCCAGAGACTGAATCAGATCGACTCAACCGGTGGTTTGAAGATCAATGGCAGGTGATGTTAGCGCGGTCTCCCGAGTTTCAGACCAGTTTGGGAATGAAATCCAACAATCACCTTTGGGATAACGAATCAACCAAGTTTAGAAAAGAGAGTCATCAACTTCGAGTAGATAGTCTGGATGAAATGCGCAGAGAATTTGATTTTGAAAAACTAAGTCCAGACGCTCAGCTATCGTATCGTCTATATGAATACAACGTTGAACTTTCCAAGAAACGTTTTCCATTCGATGACTATTGGTATGTCTTTAGCCAGTTCCGCGGGCCTCACTCGACAACGCCAGCGTTTTTGGTCAATAACCACAGAATTGACAATGCGCAAGATGCCAAAGCCTACATAAAGCGACTCAGGGGGCTGAAGGATCATTTTGCTCAGTACGAAAAACGTGCCCGAGCACAGTTTGATCATGGCATAACGCTACCAAATTGGTCCTACGGCCAGATGATAGGGACTAGCCAAAACGCCATTACCGGTGCGCCGTTTGATGACGGAAGAGACAATACGATTTTTGCTGATTTCAAGAGAAAGGTCGGTAGTTTAGATTTGCCGAGTTCGGCAAGAGAATCGCTGATCGAAGATGCTGAGTCTGCCATGCTCTCCAGTGTGAAGCCTGCGTATGGGTCGCTGATTGCCATGTTTGAAGAGCATCAATCCAAAGCAAGTAGTGATGACGGTGCTTGGAAGTTTCCGGATGGTGACAAGTACTACAACATCATGTTGGAGGTGATGACTTCCACGCAGCTGGATGCCTCCACCATCCATGAGTTGGGTCTGTCGGAAGTCGCACGGATTCATAAAGAGATGAATGAGATTCGTGAGTCCGTAGGCTTTGAAGGTAGTTTGCAGGGCTTTTTTGTTTATATGCGCAATGACCCAGACAATAGGTTTACCTATCCAAACACGCCTGAGGGAAAACAAGCTTATTTGGACGATGCCACCGCAATCATTGACACCATGCGGTCTCGCCTGGACGAATTGTTTTTTATTAAGCCAAAGGCAGACTTCACGGTAAAGGCGGTGGAGCCCTTTAGGGAAAAAGCAGCAGGGAAAGCATTCTATTCTCGGCCCGCCGCAGATGGGTCACGTCCCGGTATCTACTACGCTAACCTCTACAACACCGCCAATATGCCAAAGTATCAAATGGAAGCACTGGCTTACCACGAAGGTATACCTGGCCATCACATGCAGATCGCGATTCAGCAAGAGCTGGCTGGCTTACCTAAATTTCGTCGTTTTGGTCGTGTCACCGCCTATTCTGAAGGTTGGGGCCTGTACACCGAGTACCTGCCGAAGGAAATGGGGTTTTACGCAGATCCTTATTCAGACTTTGGTCGTCTCGCCATGGAGTTATGGCGTGCGGCACGCTTGGTGGTTGATACCGGTCTTCATGAGAAACGCTGGACTCGGGAAGAGGCCATCCAATATCTATTGGACAACACGCCGAATCCGAAAGGAGATTGCGTCAAGGCCATTGAGAGATACGTGGTCATGCCCGGGCAGGCCACGGCCTATAAGATCGGCATGATGAAAATCTTGGAGCTGCGAGAAGACGCCAAACGGCGGCTGGGTGATAAGTTTGATATCCGTGGTTTTCATGACACCGTATTGGCCAACGGTCCCGTCCCTTTAAGTATCTTGGAAAGCTTGGTGGATCAGTGGGTGGCGAGTCAGTTGTGACTATCAGATAGACGTTCGTCTACTTTAGCCAAAATCTCCAGCACATACTGTGCTCGGCGGTGGGCGGGACTATGTTCATGGGACCATGCCACCACTGCTTGTGCATATTGGAACGCTTTACTGGTATCACCGATGCCGAGATAAGCTTCGGCTAACCTTGCGTTGATTTGGGGATTTCCGGGGAGTAGAAAAGACGCTTCCTCGAGAAGCTCTATGGCCTTTTCATAGCGTTTGCCTTCAAACAAAAAAGTGTCAGCATATTCAGCATAGGTCTCCGCCATTGTGTCATCTAGCTTCCAGGCTTTGACGTAGTGTGTTCTGGCTTGCCGGATATGATCGAGACGTGATGAGTCTGACTGGGCGTGGTGGGCCTTGAGTACCCAGAATTTGGCAAAGTCTATACGACAGTAGGGGTCCTCGGGGGCAAGACTTACGGATTGCTCGAACAACGTTTGAG
>JBCCFQ010000467.1:0-3923 GCA_039029655.1 Pseudomonadota bacterium
GGGCACAAAGATAGGTGCGGTCACTGCCCATTGTGCCGAAGCGGAACCCAGCATCAGGTTGATAAAGGCACAAACCAAAATAAACAAAAAGAAGACCACGGGACCAGTCAGACCAATGCTTTGTAAAAAGTTTGCACCCGTGACAGCGGGACTAGAACCGAGGTTGGTCCACCCAAAAAACTTCACAAACTGTGCCGCAAAAAACACCAGTGCAATATAAAGACCCAGGGTACTCATGGCGTGGGCCATGGCATTGATGACATCACGGTCGTTTCTAATGGTACCCACTACCCGACCGTAGACCACACCAATCATCAGGAAGTACACAAAGATAACGGCCACGATACCTTTCAAAAATGGAGAACCGGCAACCGCACCAGTTTCTTGGTTACGCAATATGCCGTTCTCTGGGACAACCATAGCGGCGATGACACAAGCGAAAATAATTGTGGCCCACAGTGAGTGCCAAAGACCCTTTTTCTCAATGGCCGACAAAGGATCCATGCGGTGTGAGTCTTCTTCCAAGTCCTCCGGTGTGTCTTCGTAGGGACCAAGACTCGGTTCGACAATCTTGAGACTGACAAAACTGCCGATAGCCGTGATTAGAAATGTACTAGCGATCATGAAAAACCAGTTAGCGCTGACATCCACCTCGTAGGCAGGATCAATCAGACGAGCAGCTTCTGTGGTTATCCCAGATAAGAGAGGGTCTACTGTACCGATAAGCAAGTTAGCACTGTAACCACCGGACACACCGGCAAAGGCAGCAGCTAAACCGGCCAAAGGATGGCGACCTAAGGAATAAAACACCACGGCTGCCAAAGGAACCAGAACCACATAACCCATCTCAGAGGCGGTGTTAGACAGGACACCCGCAAACACGATAATGACTGTTACCAGACTAGGTGGTGCCCGCAACACCATGCCGCGAATCACAGCGGTCAGCCATCCCGACTTTTCAGCCACACCCACACCCAATAACGCAACCAGTACCGTGCCTAAAGGCGCGAATTCAACAAAGTTCTTCACCAAATTAAGGACAATCATTCGCAGGCCTTCAGCATTCATTAAGCTGACAACCTCAATCAATCCATTGGCGGCACGACCCTTGGCACCTTCCGGCCTGGGATCAATCACCGAAACATCGAAGTAGCCTAAGATGCCCGAGAGCACCACCACACCAGCTGCGAACAAGGCGAATAGAGAGACCGGATGAGGTAGGGCATTGCCCAGCCATTCCACCACGTGGAGGAACCGGGTCATTCGATTTTCTTTGGGCGGGCTCGCTGGTTTTTCTTCGGCCATTATTGGTGTGTCCCGTGGGCAAAGGGCACAGGAGACGACAAATCGAGGCAACAGTCAACAAAGCCTCAAACCCATCAGACCCAGTGGCGCTAGAAAGAGCACTACCGTAGACTCATCCGCATAATACGAACAAAAAGTGGAGTCTCCAGATGTTCCGGACCTTTTGCGCGCTTATCATCGCGAGCACCCTCATTCAGTTATCCAATCCCACCTGGGCCGAGACTGTAGAAGAATCGTTAATCGATGGATTGGAATATCGCCTCATCGGTCCCTGGCGGGGTGGACGAGTCACCGCCGTGCACGGTGTTCCAGGTAACGATCAACTCTACTATATGGGCGCCACCGGTGGCGGGGTTTGGAAGACCAGCAATGCGGGGCAAACTTGGGACAATATCTCGGATGACCAGATTCCAGTTGGCACTATTGGCGCTATCGGAGTGGCTCCCTCCGACCCTAATGTTATCTACATCGGAACCGGCGAAGCCCCCATTCGTGGGGTGACCACATCACAAGGAGAAGGTCTTTGGAAATCCACCGACGCCGGCAAGACGTTTACTTTCATGGGGCTCCCAAAGGCGGGACAAATCGCCAAAATCCAAATTCACCCAACCAACCCTGATCTTGCGTACGTAGCGGCGCAAGGTCAGATTTGGGCGCCGAATCCGGAGCGAGGTGTCTATAGAACCAAAGATGGCGGCGATACCTGGGAACTCGTACTTGAGGTCAACCCCGACACCGGTGCCACTGATGTGACCATGGACCCAACTAATCCACGCATTCTTTACGCCGGTATGTGGCACCACGGCCGTAAGCCCTGGTTTATCAAATCCGGGGGCGAAGGTGGCGGTATTTACAAGAGTGTTGATGCTGGCGATAGCTGGGAACAATTAGAAGGTGGATTGCCACAACTCATTGGCAAAACCGGTATTGCCGTATCCGCAGACAACCCCGCACGGATCTACGCCATGATTGAGGCCGAGCCGGGCAAGGGTGGGCTATGGCGCAGCGAAAACCACGGCAAAACATGGAAACTCATCAATGGTCATAGGGTCCTGTGGTCCCGCGCCTGGTACTACATCCATTTGGCAGTGGATCAAACTGACGCCGATACCATTTGGGCTTTGAACACAGGGTTATATAAGTCTGTGAATGGGGGTGAAGACTTTGAAAAGATTACCGCACCCCACGGCGATCATCACGACATGTGGTTTAACCCAGAAAACGGCGACAATATCATCAACGCCAATGATGGCGGTGCAAACGTAACTTTTGATGGAGGCAAAACCTGGAGCTCTATCTACAACCAACCCACGGCACAGTTTTACCGAATCATTACTGACAACCAAGACCCCTTTCGACTGTACGGGGGACAACAAGACAACTCCACAGTGTCCATTGCCAGTTATGCGTGGGACGGCAGCATCGGTGTGGATGATTACTATGCTGTGGGGGGTGGCGAAAGTGCCCACATCGCATTTGATCCCGATGATCCGAACTTGATTTACGCCACGACAATTAATGGCACACTGACTGAATACAATCACACAAACAAGAAAAGGCGCTCTATCATTCCCTATCCAGAGCTGGTCTTTGGTATGGACTCAAAGGACCTTAAGTATCGTGCCAATTGGAATCCGCCGGTTATTACCAGCCCCCACGACCGATCCACTATCTACTATGGCACGCAGTTTTTACTAAAGAGCACCAATCGCGGACTGAGCTGGGAAGAGGTGAGTCCTGACCTGACTCGGAACAACCCTGAAAATATGGGCCGAAATGGCGGACCGTTAACACCGGAAAATGTGGGTGCTGAGTTTTATCACACCATCTTCGCCATTGAAGAGAGTCAAAACGAGGAAGGCACCATCTGGGTGGGTGCCGATGATGGTTTAGTTCACATTACACGGGACGGCGGTGAAAACTGGGAAGACATCTCGCCACCCCATCGTGGCCAAGCCATGATCAATGCCATTGGTTTGTCACCTCATGCAGAAGGTACTGCGTATCTGGCAGTCACGGGTTACAAACTTAATGACTTCAAACCCTACATCTATAAGACCACCAATCACGGCAACAACTGGAAACGTATCGATCGTGGGATACCCGAAGGGTCATTTGTCCGTGTGGTTCGCGAGGATCCTATCGTTAAGGGATTACTCTACGTGGGTACCGAAAAGGGCATGTTTGTTTCCTTTGATGACGGTGACGAATGGCAGTCTTTTGATTTGAATCTGCCCGCCGTACCCATCACCGACTTGCGAGCACGGGAAGATGGCTTAGCGGTAGCCACCCAGGGTAGGGCATTTTGGGTACTGGATGATCTTTGGACTGTGCGGCAGGCATCCAACCAACTTGCTGAAAAAGCGTTGCATCTTTACACGCCACCTACCTGGGCTATGGGCAAACCCAGCAGTAGGTCCAGGGACTTCGAGGGGAAGAACCCTTCACCAAACGTACCTTTGTATTACGTAATTAAAGATGAAGTGGACAAGGACGCTGAGTTAAAACTCGAAATCCTCGATGGCGGCGGTGCGGTCATACGCACGATGATGAGTGTGGAAGGCCAACAAGAACAATGCGAAAAGGGCAACGAAGATCCACGGCGTCCCATTGCACAC
>JBCCFQ010000468.1:0-3915 GCA_039029655.1 Pseudomonadota bacterium
CATGTGTTTGGTTGGACTCTGGAGCTCACTGTTCCTTGGGCTCGCCGGGTTGCCCCTATCGACACAGCCTACCGCCTAGTGTTTGTTGCTGGTGGTGCTCTGTTTCTCAGAGATCAAGCCCGTGGTCTATCGTTGCTGCAGTCACCCATTTCCTTAAGCCTAATGTCTATCGGTTTGGTGGTTTATCTGTTGACTCGCCTAGGTGCGTGGATGAATCGGATGCGTTGACGGATGTTTGCTTATCCACTTTCATCAGCAAAGGTGGTAAGAAGAAGAAGTCGATGATGAGGGCACCAGCCAGTGTTATTGCCAATAGCGTTCCGGTTTGCTTGGTTGGGTTGAAGTGTGAAAAGCCTAGAATCGAGAACCCCACCACCAGAACGAATGTCGTGATTGTTAGTGCGACGCCCACCGTACGAAACGCATAAATAATACCTTGCTCCGGGCTGAGGTTTTTTTCCCGTCTTGCTCTTAAATACTTACTCAGAAAGTGAACGGTGTCATCAACTACGATACCTAAACTGATGGCGATCACAACAGACAGTGCCACGTTTATTCTTCCATCGTACAGCGCCCAAAGGCCGTAAGCCAAAGCAGCGGGACCCAAATTTGGTACAAGACTGGTTAGCCCCAACTTGATCGAACGAAACATGAGTACCAAAACCACAGAGATAAGAGTCAGGGCGAGTACCGTGCCACCTAATAGAGATCGAATATTGTTGTTGTTTAGATGAGCAAAGACTAAGTCCAAGCCCGATGCTTCAGGTAACAAAAACGTTGTAGTATTTTCCGCCAGCCACTGTGCGGTCCGTTCCTCTACTTCGATTAGGTGTGAAGAGTCTGTTTTTCTTAACGTCACGCCTAACCGTGTTGCCGATCGGTCCAAGTTTATGGCTGTATCTGTGCCTAGACCGGGCGGCAACTGTAACTCGTAGATGAGTAAGTACTGAGCAGCCAGATCGCGGCGATCAGGTATTCGATACCAGCTGGGATCATCAGCGTGCATGTTTTGATTTAGCCGTTTTAGGGTATCCGTTAGAGAATTAACGTGGACAACTTCCGGTTGGCTGCGTAGCCACTGTGCGAAGGCTTCCACTTCTGCGAGATAGTCTGGATCGTAGATTCCGTCCTTGGACCCTGTGTCTAAGCGATAGACCAGGCCGTCAATACCGCTTAGCTTCGAATCTACCAGGTCGATAGCCTGCCTGTATTCGAAGGTATCGTCGAAGTACTCATGCCACATCTCGGACAGTTGGTTTCTTGGTATGAATGATGCGACTAGCAAAATTATTCCACCCATGACCCATAGTAGTGGACGCTGATTTCCCACGACCCACTGACCAAGTCGCTCCATAGGGTGACTCGAGATTGTAGAAGTGGTGGTTTGTTTGATTGGCCACATCAACAAAATGGCCGGTAGTAGAGTTAGAGAAAAAAAGAACGCCAAAAAAACTCCAACCGCAACCATGTTCCCTAGGTCTTGATAGGGGGGCGACTCGCTAAAATTTAGTGTTAGTACACCAATGATTGTTGTAACGCTTGTAAAGAATATGGGTTGAATGTTAATGCGCAAGGATTCGCATAAAGCGTGTTCCCTTGTATCGCCACTCCGGAAAAAGAAGAAAAAATTCGCGAGGATGTGAACCGAGTCGGCCACGGCGATGGTCATAATGATGCTTGGTGCAAACGCGGCGACGGGGGTGACGGTGTAGCCAAGATGTCCGAAAAAGCCCAGCGTCGCTAAAGTACTGGCTCCAATCACCAGGACGGTGACCACCATTCCTGCCAAACTGCGAAGTAAGACCCAAAGACCTAAGCTAATTATTCCGAAGCTTAAGGTGACGAGATTGAGCACATCTTGAGATACCGCTTCGGCAAGAATAATGTTTGTGGTCAGCGAGCCGGCGAGTAGAAAATTGATCTCAGGGTAAGCTTCCTGATACTTACGCTGCAGCTCCCGTGCGGCATCCACCGCCTCTCGACTGGCGGTTTCGTTGTTTTCAGAAGGTATGCTGATTGACACGGCGACACCGGTTACCTCAGCGTTTTCGGCGACGACATTGTCTCGCAACTGCGGCTCAGCCAGCGCTATGCGGCGGATTTCCTCCGATTCTTCATCTGTTAACGATTCTGAGTCGACCATTGGTGAAACGAAGATATCGTCACCTTCGGAATAGCTGTGTTGGAAGTTGGCCAATGAATTGACGCGAGTCGCGTAGGGTAGCAACCACCCTTCCTCTGTCAGCTCACTTAAGATCGATAGATTGGGCGCATCAAAGATGTCTTTGTTCTTAGGCACCAACAAAAAGAAAATTGTGTCATTTGTGTTAAATGCATCTTCCAAGGCATCTAACGTAATGATTCTGGGATTGTCTTTCTTAAAGTAAACTCTGAAGTCGTCGCTGATACTGAGATTCGAAATTCCTAGCCCCAGGCCGAGAATGCATAGACAAAGAACGACCAATACGAACCAATGCCAGTCTTTGAGCCAAGTGACATAGCGTTGGAGCAGAAGGGTGTTGTCAGACGTTAGAATTCCCACCAGGTGGTTTTCCACCAGGCCAAGAACTCCTCAAAGTCGATGCGCCCGTCACCGTTTTCATCGATGATGCCAAAGCCTTTTTCCGCTTGCTCAATGGTGGATTGAGGTGAGATTGTCTTCAGTAACTCGTGAAACTCATCAAAGTCGATTTGACCATTTTTGTCTCGGTCAAAGTACTCAAAGTTTTCTTTTATTTGTTCAATGCTCTCAGAGCTCAGTGACGTCATGAGTCGATCCTAGATATGGAGGTTTAAGGTAACCTAAGCCGCCAGTTCACTCAACCGACGTTTTACGGATTGGCTTTCTTGAATTCTCTTAGCTCTACGTTAAAACGGTCCGCCGTCGATTCCATTTCCTCTACCATAGCATTGTGGCGTTTGCTCCAAAGCGCTTTGCGCTCCATATTGATGGGATCATCGGGTGCTAATTCGGACTTGGCTTGCATCTCATCTTCGCGCTTTTGTATGCATTCCAAGTAGGCTTGAGCGTCACTGATATAGGTATCCACCTTTTTCTTGGTTTCAAGAATCTGTTCTCTGGTGGCTTTTTTGCCGTTGGGCATGTTCTGAATCCCCTTAGGATAAGCACAGCGTTCGGCATGGGCATTCAGGGAAAGGGCTATGAGGGTGACGAATATGGACATCTTAAGCATGATTGTTCCAGAACTATTCCAAATACTTTGGCAAATTATAATTAGATTACCTGCAGTGACAAGCAACCGCCGATAAGGCGGTTGCGGTCAACAACGATAAATGCTTGATTATTGATAAGTTCGCTGTCTTAGGGCTTCTATTCTTTCCTCGATGGGCGGGTGGGTCATCAGCAGTTTAGATAACGCCTTTTTGCTACTGGGAGAAATACCGAAGGCCTGCATGGCTTCTGGGAGTTGCCCCGCCTTTGGCTGTTGGCCGCCCAGACGAGTCAGTGCTCGGATCATGGGTTCATTACCCCGCAAGTTGGCTGAGCCGGCGTCAGCCCGAAACTCTCTCTGCCGCGACACCCACATCACAACTAAGCTGGCCAAGAATCCAAGAAAAATTTGTGCAATAAGCACAGTTGCGAAGTACCCGGCGTTGCTGTCTCTGCTGATGGCTCGGGCGATGACTCTGGCAAGAAAGAATACGAAAGTGTTTACCACACCTTGAACAAGCGTCAGAGTCACCATATCGCCGTTGGCGATATGGGCCACCTCATGGGCGAGCACAGCTTCAACTTCGTCTCTTGGCATTGCATGCAGCAATCCGGTGCTCACCGCGACCAGGGCGGCATCGCGTCTGGCGCCGGATGTGAATGCGTTTGCAACCGGCACTCGACACTGCTGATCTGCTCTGACAGGTTTTTTGACATCACAGCGTGACAACTCAGAAACTACA
>JBCCFQ010000469.1:0-3915 GCA_039029655.1 Pseudomonadota bacterium
AGACTCTCCAGTCATATCGCAGATCAGTTTGAGTAACCGGTCACGGTGATTCTCAGCGTTCATGACGGCGAAGTGTTCCCGAACTCGATCAATGGCTTTATATAGCCGCCGGTCATCGATTGGTTTAAGCAGATAATCGATGGCATTCTCTTCGAAAGCGCGAATAGCATGTTCGGCGAAGGCCGTAACAAATACCACCGCGGGCATATGACTGCCAGCAAATTGTTTTAGCGTCTCGAAGCCGTCCATGCCTGGCATCTGAACATCTAGGAAGACGAGGTTAGGCTTTAACTCCTGTACCGCCTCAACGGCCTCCCGGCCATTGCGACAATGACCGCATATGGACAAGTTCTCTACGGAGCCAAGACGAATTTCCAGGCCACGTCGTGCCAGTTCCTCATCGTCTACTATGAGTGCGCGTAGTTCTACAGGCATGGTGATTTCCCGATTTCGTAGTTCATTATTGAGCATGACTGGTCTCAAATGGAATATTAATGGTGATGACTAAGCCGCTGGGATCATTTGGCGCCAAGGTGAAGGCTTGCTCATCACCATACAGTTGCTTGAGTCTCTCTCGGGTGTTCTTGAGCCCTACACCCGAGGATTTGGATTTAGTTTTTTGTCCGTTGCTCAAGCCTGGGCCATCGTCGGCGATGGTAAACAGCAATGCGCCACGATGAGCTTTCGCAGTGATCTTGATTGAGCCACCCTCTTCCCTGGGGCTCACCGCATATTTAATGGCATTTTCTATCAGCGGTTGGAGAATTAAGCTGGGTACGAGAGCATCCAACGCACCTGCTTCTACTTCCCGTTGTACGGTGAGTCGTTCCCCAAATCGAACCTTTTCGATCTCCAGATACAAATCCAATGCTTCGAGTTCTTGTCTTAAAGAAACCCTTTTCATAGGATCGTTATCCAGGGAATAACGCAAGAAATCACTTAACCTGGTGACAGCCAAGTTGGCAGTCTCATTGTTACGATCGAGAATCAACGTGGAAATGGCGTTTAATGTATTGAACAAAAAATGAGGGTTTAATTGGTAACGCAGCATCTTCAGTTGAGCTTGATGGGCTGCCGCAGTGGCCTTTAGCGTTTGCTCCATTTGTTGCTGTAATTGTTGGTAGTACTTAATGCCAAAGTACAGTCCACTCCAACACAAAAGAACATAAAACGAACCCATAACCCCGCTGAAGTAGGTGAACCATTGATCAGGTTTCCAGCCTTTTTTGACCCAATCCCAATACAAAGTGTTCTCAAACCAGGTCCAGCCCAGGGCGGATACATAGCAGACAAGTAGGGCACCTAACGCTAGCCGAACGGGTGTTTGGGTCCAAAGGCGATGATAAATCCAGCGCAGCGGAATGGTGATCAAGAATCCGGATAACGCGGTGGCGAGAATCACGTTGATAAAGGAGTCCGGCTTTTCGTGAGCCAGCACGCCGATATACGCAGCCACCACATAGCCTCCCCATCCCGTGATGTTGAGTACCCAGTAGAAACGTTTTCTGTCAAACAATAGCTCGTTAAGAGTCATACCCTGATAAGGCCCAAAAAATAATCAACATTAACACGGACACGTTTAACAGGCAGGGCCAACCGTCCTGGCTGCCACGTGCCCCGTGTCGCTTATGAATTCTGATAACTTTCATAGCCTTATGGTTCCGATAGCACCAGTCTTTTTCGCTGAGTGGACGCGATTTTAGGACCAGTGGCGGAGATTCGTGGGAAACGGGGGTGCTTATTGGTTTTTGTAGTAAGCTCTTATTTCCGGGTACAAAGAGTGGTAGTTGACCTGTACAAACCCTAGCCCGCCTCGTCGAATCATCACGTCGCGAGTCAAATCGTCTTCCAACTGACTCCAATAGTGTTCGTCTGGTAAGCGTAGCTCTGGCCAATTGCCCTCTACGGGTTTGAATAGATTGGCATCGTCAATACGCTGGTAGGTCACGCTTTGTATGCCATCATCATCAAGCAGCGCATTGAGTCTTAGCGTGGCGGGATAGGCCGCAAAAGCGCCTGCTGCAACCAATAGGATTGCCAATGCGACGACGACACTTGTTGGCACTTGCTTAGATTTGGCCCACAAAGCAGGTAATGCGGCGAGGATGGAGATTGCTATCCAAACATCGAAAGGATAATCGCCCACATAGACCTCCTTGGCAATCAATACATCCAATAGGGCGTAGCCAATGAGGCAGAAGAGAAGGACCACTAAAAACTTGCTGCGGGAGTTCTTCAGTAAATCGAAATCGGCGCTAGACGCTTGCAGTTTTTCAATAGCTAAGCCGTGCTGGCGCAAGTATTGCACGATGGCTGAATCTTCAGGGTCCAAGTGGCGAGGGTTTCCCGCCGCTAAAAATGCACGCAGGCCAAATTCTGAAGTCTCCCTATTTTTCTCCAACCAGGCATTGAGATTGAGCTGTTGTTTTGTTTCCGCCTCGAGGACCAAAAGGGTCGTACCACCGGCTTTGTTAATCCAGGCCCTGTCTATGTCCCTTAGGTTCAAAGACCAGTTGAGCTGCAGCCCTAACAATTGAGAAACAGGGGAACCAGACATCACGATTGTGTCTGGTGATAGTAAGAGTCGCCTTCGTTGCGTGAGTCTAAACACAATTATGGACAAAGGAACACCGACAACAACTAGCAAGGTATTAAAGTAGAGTTCTGTATTGATGGGGCGTTCTTTGTAGGCCGCTGCTATGGCCAATAAAAACTCTTCCCACGTAGATGGATTGAATAGATCACCCAAACTGATTTGAACAAAAACCAAAAGCATCGTAATGCTTAGCAGCAAAAGGAATACAACAAGTCGGCCTTGCTGTTTTGTTTGGGGGTCTGCGATCAGAGGTAGGAATTCTTTAGAGCCTGATGCCACCGCCGAGGACATATCGGGAGTGAGGTGTTGCATGGGATTTCCTTGTGACTTTAAGAGGTTAGCAGCTAAGACACACTTGTGATCCGACCCCGTTCACACTTCGCTGGGCAGTTTAGTGCGACCTCCAAAACCCGCGGTACGAAGATTGGTCTTGACAATAGGATTATCTACTACTACTGTAGTAATTAATTATTACACCTGTAGTAGATACCCATGAGCAAGAAAGACATCGCCCTTTCCGATTCCCAGTTCCAGCTGATGTCTGTGTTGTGGACGCTAGAACAAGCCTCTGTGACAGACATCTTGGAGTCTTGGCCAAGCGCCAAAAAGCCCGCCTACACCACCATCGGTACGGTTCTGAGCCGCTTGGAGAAGCGAGGCCTACTGATTTCCGAGCGTCGTGGTCGAGAAAAAGTGTATCGGGCACTGGTGCAAGAGTCGGAAGTACGTCGTTCCATGGTCTCCAATATGGTTGGCACGCTGTTTGCAGGTAACCCACAAGCACTGCTAACGCATCTCATTAAGGAAACCGACGTGACACCTGAGGATTTGAAGGCGGCGCAAGACTTGCTGAATAAGGAAACCAAAAAATGATCACCGACTTGTTAACAAATCCGATGATGACGTGGGTGTTTAATTGGCTGTTACACAGCACTTTGTTGTTTGGTGGCATCTATTTGTTTGAAGCCATAAGGCCAAAAACTGCACCAAAAACAAGAGAGTACCTGTGGCGCGCGGCACTCGTTCTGAGCTTTATCTCAGCAAGCTTAGTGACAAATGGTGTGTTGCTTAACCCTTATACCCAGGTGCAAGTTGCATCCTATGAGTCTGGTGTTTCAACACCACAGTCGGTGCAGGGAACTCCACGGGTCATGGAAACTGCGACGCTTGATGTTGCTCCGGTCAGTCCACCCACGGGGTTACCGGACGTCACCGTGGACGTCCGCGGACAGTCTGAAAACAATATCCGGCAGTACATCCCTGAACTCATATTGCTTTTTTGGGGATTGATTGTGTCGTTTCTTTTGGTTCGGTTTTTG
>JBCCFQ010000470.1:0-3906 GCA_039029655.1 Pseudomonadota bacterium
CGAACCAGGCGGCGGCTTGGTTGGGGGAGCAACCTACTCAGTTTCGTCGATAGGGACCGGATCCTATCCGCGGGGGACGCAGGCAAACGAGGCGTCGATAAAAAAGCTCAAAAACTGAGGCGAAAGCCCCAGGGCCAGGGAAGCGACTGCCCGAGGAAGTAGAGGAAGTGGGCGACGCAGAAATCGGCTGGAAGCGGGAACCGAAACTCTTACGAAGGGTTGAGGGGACAGCAGAAGGAAGGAAGAAGCGAAGCAAACAACCACTACGGAAACGGGTAAGCCACTGACCACGTCAATCCGGAAAAAGGGTCGTGCCTAACCGCACCGAATTGGACTGGAACATTGACAAAAAAAGGGGATGTCGTTTAGGCGACATCCCTTTTCTTTTTGTTCAACCATAAACCCTTAATTCATCGGCAGGTTGTCCAAAAAAAATCGTTGCGCATTTAGCCCCATGACTTTACGGATCTCTTGCTCAGTGAATCCTTGCTGCAACATAGTTTGAGTCAGGACAGCTAGTTCTGACGTATCCACCGCAACCGCCACTGCCCCGTCATAGTCCGATCCTAAAGAAACGTGATCTTCGCCCATGAGATCAATAGCGTAGCGAATACTAGACACAATGCCTTCAGGACTGGTGTCACACACAGCACCATCCCAATACCCCACACCCAGCAAGCCGCCTTTTTCAGCAATGGAACGCATGAGTTCATCGGAGAGGTTGCGGTTTTTGTCACACTTGCCTATGACACCACCGTGGGACAGGATGACAGGCTTGGTGGAGAGTTCTAAAACTTCGCGGACCATTTTTGGCGACGAGTGAGCCACGTCAATGATGACGTTCAGCTCATTGGCGCGCTTCACCGCCGCCCGACCGAACTCCGTCAAGCCCGCCCGGCTGAGGCCGTGTAATGATCCTCCTAATTCGTTATCGAAAAAATGCACCAACCCCATAACCCGGAGCCCCTGGTCGAATAAGCGGTTCAGGTTATCGACTTTGCCCTCCAGGGGGTGGGCGCCTTCGATCAAATACACGGCTCCAACAACTTTGTCTCCGTCATTTCGCTTTTTAATAAGCGCGCGTAGCTCCGCGGCACTGGTGATCAGTCTCAGTCTGTCTTCGCTGGCATCCGCAAACCCTTTGAGTTTGTCTAATTGATACTCCGCACGAGCAAAAAGCGATGTCCACGTAGCAGGAGGCCAAAACTGAGCCAAAGCCAATTTGGTAATGTCATCAGAAACCGCTTCGTTGATTTCGTAGTTCAAACCTGCAGGACTCTTTGTCGTCGCCGAAAAAACCTGCAGCGCTACGTTGCCGGACAACAACCTAGGCAGATCCAAATGTCCTCGCTCAGACCGCTTAAGCAAATCACGTTTCCACAGCAAGGAGTCCGCATGAAGGTCGGCGACAAACAGACTGCGGTGCAAAGACTGCGCCTCTTCATTGATGACATAGTCTTTGTGAGGAAGGTTTTCATTCATTCCACCTTCCACCAAACCGGGGGCCACCCAATGGAGCGCAGCACCTATTAGCATCAATAAAATAATAAAACCCATTGTGATTTTCTTAATCATTGCCTTAGCTTGTTACAATCCCCCGCTTTATTCAAAGCCAAACGGTTCAGGAGTACTCCCATGTCTGTTTTTGTTGATCCTTCCCCTGAGCAACTGGAGACCTTTCGTGCTCTGCCTGCAAACGTCCCTATTTTTATGCTGAATCAAATTCGATTTCGGGAACGTGCCAACTACCCAGACGGAAAACAGATTAGCGGCGCGGCGGCCTATGGGCAATATGCCACGGAAACCGCACCGTTGTTACAAGGCGTGGGTGGTACGGTGGTCTGGCGGGGTTTGCCTGAAACTACACTGATTGGACCCAAAGATGAGGTCTGGGATTTGGTCTTTATCGTTCGTTACCCTGATGCCGGTGCGTTCTTAAAGATGATCACAAGCGATGAATACCGAGACGTGGTAAAACACCGGCGTGCGGCAGTGCAAGATAGTCGCCTTATTCGTCTGGGGGACATGGAACAGTAGTCTCTTTACAGTTTCTTTGCATGGTTGCACCGCGTGATGACAACAGCAGTGGTGAAACGTATGATGGCGTCGCTGTTGCTGTTTGTTGTGAAGATTAAGAAAAACACTGCTTAGCTCTCGGTCCGTGGCCAAGGACAAGAACAAACCAACGACCCACCGACTGATTACCCAAGTCATCACACACTCTCCGTAGTTGGGAGCTATACAAAAGGAACAACAAATGAAGAAACTGTTCTCTGCAGTTGTCTCTGCCGGGCTAGTATTTGCGATGGGCACCGGCATAAGTATCGCGCAAGATGATTGGAAGGTTATCCCAGTCGAGATTTTTGCCTGTAGTTACAACGAAGGCAAAGGTCCTGAGGATCTAGCGGCATTCGTTGAAAATTTCAATGACTGGGCTGACGAAAACAATTTAAACGATTACGCCGCATGGATTTTGACGCCATACTATTTTGGTCCTGGCGCAAACTCCGGCTTTGACTTTGGTTGGCTTGGTGCTAATAAAACCGCCGCTGGGCAAGGAAAGGGTCAAGACAAATGGCTAAAGAATGGCTTGATTGAAGAAGCCGAGGCCAACTGGACCTGCTCCGCCCACGCAAACATGGCGTCGGTGAATTACAAACCAGCCAAGACGCCCAAGGACGGGATCATCACAATGGCTGACTGCAGCTACAAGGAAGGAGCGACATTCGATGGATTAGCGTCCGCCATGACAAGTTACGCTGAAGTCTTAAGCGACGCGGGTTCGGACGCCGCGATTTTCCATTGGTATCCCGTGTATGGCGGTGGCGGTGAGCCCTTTGACTTCAAATGGGTTGAGTCCCACAAGACCCTAGAAGCCATGGGTGAAGACTACGACAGATTGGCCACTGGACGTTTGTTTGTTCAACGCAATCAACTTATGGCACATCTGACCAGCTGCGATGCTTCAAGAGCTTACATTGCCAAGAGCGTGCGGCACGTAGAACTTCGCTAACCATCATCCGTTTCGTTTTCTGGGTCGGTGAACTTGTCTTCGCCGGCCCTTTATTTTTCGAATGAACAACGGACCCAGGTTTCTATTGCCGACAGACTATTGCTAGACCAACCTAAATTGGCTGCTTTCCCAGACTCCATCACCTGATCAAAGGCCAGAAACTGAGCCCAACTGCCCGAGCCCCCTGTCACAAAGACGTGCATATTGTCTAATGCAGTCTTGGTTTAGCAAAACTTAAACTGCCATCCACGACGCTTACTGCAACCGAATCTCCGGGACCAAAATCACCAGACAAGATCTTCTCTGCTAAGGGGTTTTCAATTTGGTGCTGAATGGCGCGCTTCAGGGGTCGTGCACCATACACAGGATCAAAGCCTGCCGCGCTGATATGATCCAAGGCGTCATCACCCATGGCTAACGTCATTTCCCGCTCCGCTAGCCGCTCAACCAGGTATTGGAGCTGTATCCCCACAATGGCACGAATTTCCTCGCGCCCTAAGGGATGAAACACAACGGTCTCGTCAACACGGTTGATGAACTCCGGACGGAAGTTATCCGCAACAATTTTCATAACCGCCGACTTCATCGCATCGTAGTTGTGCTCACCGGCGAGATCTTGGATCACTTCAGACCCAAGGTTCGACGTCATAACAATAACCGTGTTTCGAAAATCAACAGTTCGTCCTTGGCCATCTGTCAAACGGCCATCATCCAACACTTGTAATAAGACATTGAACACATCCGGATGAGCTTTTTCGACTTCATCCAGCAAAATCACAGAATAGGGTTTGCGTCTAACCGCTTCGGTCAGATAGCCGCCTTCCTCATAGCCAACATATCCGGGTGGCGCACCGATCAATCGTGCAACGGAATGTTTTTCCATAAACTCCGAC
>JBCCFQ010000471.1:0-3906 GCA_039029655.1 Pseudomonadota bacterium
CGCGATGAAGATCAGAATTTAGTTGAAGAGAAACATCGCTTGATTGGTGAAATAGAGGTGCAAACTACAAAGGTTCAGCTGGTCTCTGAAGGGCGTGCTAAGTTAAATACGCTAATTGCTGAAGGTTTGGATGTAAAAAACAATGCACCTTCTTATCACTTCACCAAACTCAATGAAATCAAACCCGATATGCTCAAAGAGGCCACCACCAATGCGCGTTTAGCGGCCAATGAGTTCGCCACCAATGCGGGCGTTAAGGTGGGCGGGATACGGTCCGCTCGACAAGGCGGTTTCGTCATTCGCGATGTGGGTGAAAGCTATGGAGACACTAATAAAATCGAAAAGGATGTGCGTGTCGTAACAAACGTGACTTTTTTTCTCACTGATTGATGCCGTGGATATCGGGGTGATGGGCGGAGTCGTAGGGGGCATAGTCGGGGTTCTCGGCGGCGTGATAGGTACTTACTTCAGTATCAAAAACACCAAAGGCCCGTTAGAAAAACAGTTTATGGTTAGAGCCTCTATCCTCATTTGGATGGCGATTACATTATTTTTGGTCTTGATGTTTTTGCTCCCTTATCCCCAAAGGCTGTGGTTGTGGTTACCATATGGAATTTTTTTGCCTTTGAGCATAACTAGAATCAATAAAAGGTTGGATGAGATTAGATCCTCTGAAAGTAACGACGGATGATTTCTGAAACTGCGAGCTGTTATTGCGGCAATATTTCCGCGTTAGTCACTCTGTCGAGATCCTTAGCTGAGTTTCAATCAAGGTGTTGTGATTGCGGGTTTTGTACTAAGCATGGTGCTGCCTATCTGTCGGACAGCGCGGGCAGTCTCGAGATCGTAATTTGTGATGCCGACAGTACGGTTGGCTACCGTCAAGGTAGCGGGGCGGCTGAGTTTTGGGTTTGCGGGGCATGTGGTGTGTTGGTGGCGGTAACCCATGACCAGGGGAGTAAGCTGCTGGGAGCGGTGAATGCTCGAGCATTGTCGAACTATCATTCGGTCACGAAACAGCAAGTTGTCTCCCCCAAGACCTTGAACCGGGATGGGAAGACAACCCGCTGGGGAGAAATTTGGTTTCAGGATGTTACGATAACCGTTGGCCGTAGGAAAATCTTTGGGAGATAGTGTGAGCAAGATTATTGCCGTCGATCCAGCCAAATACGGGTTTTCCATCAATAGAGACTTGTCCGTATCTCAAATGGAGTTTAAGCCAGGCCCGCCAGAGACTGTGGATGGTGTATCGGTTGGTTTTGTCACAATGACCGAGAGCCCACCCCATGGTGGTGAAAGACATCCGGATGGCGACGAGATTTTGTATGTTATCTCAGGAAAGGTGAAAATCATCGGTGATTCTTCTCCAGCCATAGAGCTTGGGCGGGGGGATGCTTGTATCGTTGAAAAGGGTGAATGGCATCGAGTCGAGGTGCTAGAGGAAACCCAACTGATTTACATCACACCCGGACCCAATAGCGACTATCGACCAATGGGCTAGGAAAAATCAAACAGTGACGATTCAAAGACTAGTAACACTAAGCGTTTTTTTACTGTTTGTTTTTATACCAAAAAGTCATGGGTATGGTACCGACTGGGAGTTCACGGTTGTTGAGCTGACGCCTCAAAAAAAATCCAGATACCTAATTAAACTACGTCCGGTTTCTCAGGGAGAATCGTTTCCTTTGTACTGTGAGGAGCTGGTAATTGATTCTCGCTTCAAACCCAAAAGGTGGAGCAGGCGCAAACCGAGCTTTTTGAACAAATCGGCACATAAAGACGCCCTGGCGTTTCTGAAATTGGCTAAGGAAGCTGAGCTACCCATTCGCTTCGGCATTACGGGATCCGGGTTTGGTCGTGCCCATGGTGCTGATGACTGTGAGGTCAAGAGTCGGGGCTTATACCTCATGGATGAAGTTGTGGTGTATTCCTACTTTAAATGGCCTTAGAGCCGGGCACTCATCAGACGAGAGAAAAAAAGATCAAGCATTGGTGGTTTTCTTAGGGGCCAAGCTTACGAAGAATTGGATGAAATTCTGAATGGAGTGACTCTCGTGCAAATTGGACTCATCGGTGGCATAGGGCCAGCGGCAACAGACTACTATTACCAGAGTCTTATTGCTCAGTTCGCCGACAAGAAAATCCCTTTAGACCTGACCATTGTGCATGCGGACAGCCCAACATTGCTGTCCAATCTCGCTGCAAACGACATTGATTCCCAAGTGAGCATCTATCATCGATTGACTGAGCGCTTGGCAAAAGCCGGTGCCGAGTGCGTGGTAGTCACATCTATCGGCGGCCATTTTTGTATTGATGCATTCAAACAAGTGTCGCCGCTACCCGTCATAGACATGCTGGAAGCGGTTGCAAAGGCGGTTGCTGACAAGGCAATGAGTCGGGTTGGGATATTGGGCACCAAAACCGTTATGGAAACCAAGTTCTATTCTGGGTTAGGGAGTATCGAAGTGGTGCCGCCTGAGGGTGAAGCCTTAGGTGATGTGCACGATGCTTACGTGACCATGGCGTCCGCCGGTTCGGTTTCCCAAGGACAAAGAAGTATTTTCGATGCGGCGTGCAAGTGGATGATTCAACAAAAAGAGGTGGAGGCAATACTGCTCGGGGGTACGGATTTGGCATTGGTTTACAGACAAGGTGAAACCGATTTTCCCATAGTGGATTGTGCCGCCATTCACGTGGATGCCATCGTAGGTTATGCTGTGTAACAAGAACTGATTTGGACGGTGTAAAAAAGACAAGGATTTGTTATGCCACCAAGAAAGGTCCGTCTATGGGCATGCACAGCGGTGCTTGTTTCAGTAGGCTTGCAGTCCTCCTATGGCCAGGAGTCATGGTCCGGTGGGCTTGATCAACCGTTTTCGGATTTTCACACACCCGTGTCGACGCACGCTCTGGAGGATCACATGGTCGTTGAGGAGTGTTATCGAGAGCTACGAAAACATCCTGGCGAGCAACGGGTCTACGCGGCTGTTAGGAAGTGTACTGAATACAGTGTCTCGGCGATTTCACCGCGAAGCACGCCGCTAGTTAAACATAAATACGCCTCGGCAAAGCCGATACCTCACGTTTCGGTCGATGAAGACGAACCAACGGTGATGAATGCACCTTCACTGTGGCTTTTAGTGGTTATCCTCTCAGTGGGGTCGGGTTTTTTTCTCCACTTGTTTCCGACAATGAATGTGCTGGATCGATGAGGATCGTCGTTCGATTCGCAGTTTAGAGTAAACATAAATGCATCCTATCCAAGACCTAATCGCCCAGGCAGATCAAGCCATCAACAGGGAGGATCTGGAGACCTTGATGAGCTTCTATGCCGAAGATGCCGTATTGGTTGTCCAACCAGGTCAGGTTGCTGTTGGCAGGGGTGAAATACGCGCGGCATTTGAAAAAATCGCAGAGTTCTTTAAACACGGCGTTACGGTTACCCAGGAGTCTATGGTTGTGTTGGAGGCGGGCGATACGGCACTGGTACTGGCAGACACCCATGTAGAAGCACCGAACTCACCAAAGGATGAACGAAAAGCCACCTATGTGTACAGAAAGGTTGAGGGGCAATGGTTATGCGCCATCGATAACTCCTACGGTCATCGAGTGCTTGAGCAACTTCCGTGAAATCGACTAAGAAAGCCGTCCCTGGCCGTCAAATTCCATTCATAACCTGGGCAAGTTGAAGTCCAGGCCAGTAGGTCGCGATAAAAGGTTTCAGCCTTCGCGATTTTCCTAGTACAAATGATGGTCTGCAACTTCGAGTGAGTTAGCATAGGTTGCTCCTGTTATTACGTGGGCAAGGGAGCTCATGGGAGGGTCCGGGAGATTGGACCAGATGCGAGAAACCCGCGCGGGGTTCGGCTCAAACAAGGTATTATCCTAAGCGCCCGAGTTAACCCG
>JBCCFQ010000472.1:0-3900 GCA_039029655.1 Pseudomonadota bacterium
TCCACGAAGCTTCAATTGGGTATCCTTACGACCACAAAATCGCAGTGTCCCGTCCGCACCCCAACGCGCCAAATCCCCCGTTCGATACACTGGTTGGGGATCGAATTCTGTTTGAACAAACGACTTGCGAGTCAAATCCTCCCTTCCTAAATACTCAGTGGCTAGACTTGACCCGGCAACGCACAACTCGCCGATAGCACCGGTGGGCAACAGGGTTAAGTCATCACCCAAAATCAACGGCATTAAATGACCCACCGGCTTCCCGATGGGTACAGACCGTTTTTGATCAGCCTCGAGACAACGGTGTACGCTGGTCCACACCGTTGCTTCTGTCGGGCCATACTCGTTGTACAGATTGGTCGATGGACACTTCGAAAAGTGCTGTGCCACCACATGCGGATGACAGACATCTCCCGCCACAATGACAACCTTCAGACTATCCAGCTGGCCTGCATCAGCCCTGTTCATGGTGAGTTCCCACAAAGAAGACAGCATCAGTGTATGAGTCACTTCGTGCTTACTGACCAGACGAACAATGGAATCCGGATCAATCTTTTCCTCAGAACCTGCGACAACAAGCTCGCCACCGCTGGCCAAACTCCAGAAAATACCAGCTACTGAGCTATCAAATGCGAAGGAGGACAAAAGCAAATAGACACGACTCCCACCATAATAGTCCAGTCTGGATTGGGTGGAATTGGCCAATGCACCATGGCTAATCACAACACCTTTGGGCTTTCCCGTAGAACCGGATGTATAGATTACGTATGCAGGGTCGGAGGGCGATACCTCTTGTATCGTCGCACCTTCGTGAGGCAATTCGGAGATATCTATCCACTCAACATTCAAGGACGAGCTTCCAATGTGGTCTGAATTCGAGACGACCACGACGCTACGTCTTAGACTATTGGTCTTGAGATCTTTAACCACATGATCTAAATGAGTTTCTGGATAACTTGGATCAATGGGTACATAAGCCGCAGCTGCCAAGTGAATACCCAATAGAGCGACTACGTAGTCTTTGTCTGCATTAAGCAGCACGGCAACGCAATCGCCCCGCTGCACTCCTTGTGTTCTTAATGCAGCGGCCAAACGTTGACCGCGATCCAATAAATCACCATAGCTCAAACTTCCCGACGGGCCCCGTACCCCTATCTTGTGCGGATACATTTTTGCAATGGCTGCGATGGACTTTGGTACTGGAGCTGCGTAGGCGCTGGGATTGGATAAGAGCCCCGTCAGCGCAGCGCACTCTTGAGCGTTGGGCCTCAACAGGGTTCCGAGCTCCTCATTTGGACTTCCCAGGGCCTGACGAGCAAGACTTAGGGTATCGTCTAGAAATCGCTGGATGGTCGAATGTTCATACAGGTGAAGATCAAACTCCATCCCTAACGTCGCCGACTCCGGATTCACAAACAGAGTCATATCGAATTTCGACCAACCAAGATCAACAGGAACAAACTCCACCGTCACGTTGTCCAGCGACAGCGTCGGTGACGACTCCATAACCAGCATCACCTGAAACAAGGGTCCGGACTCATTGGTGCCAATGGCTTGCTGGGGTGGCAACGGTTGATGTTTTATGGCGTCAATACTGTTGCGCTGAACCTGACCACAGAATTCTATGAAGGATTCATCCGAATCACATTGTATGGGCACTGGCAACGCATTTAGACCCAAACCGACGGCGCCAAGATGGGACTGTTTTTGTCGGCCGTTGCTAGGCACTCCTATACGCAGTACTTCTTGCTGGGAGTGCTTAGATAACACAAGAGCATAGACAGACAACCAGAAATTGGCGGGGGTCACACGATTGTCTGAACAATAATCCTCTACCCTCTTGAAGACTGATGAGTCCACCTCAGTCCTTTGGATCGTGCCTGAAAAGCTCTGTTTCGATGCACCTGCCATGTCCGCGGGAAGAGATAAATGAGACTCGCTTTTCTCAAGGAATCCTTTCCAGAAACTTAAACGATTTTGATTGACTTCATTTTGTTCCAACACAAACTGGTAAAAACTTCCGTCGGCCTCGGGTAAGGGTCGACCCGAGTAAGCTTGGGACAAATCCGACCAAATCACACCCAACGAATGTTCGTCAGCGATGATGTGATGAAAAACCCACGCCAAAACATGACAGTCCTTAGAGAGTTGCCACAGGCCAATTCTGAACAACGGACCGGTGATCAGATCAAAAGACTGATTAGCGAATTTTTTCACCACTCCGTGTAGTTCTTCCGGCGTCGTAGACCCCTTATCCAGGCGAACGTTGTTTTCCGGCAGCGTCGCCATGATCATCTCGCCGTTGTCTACCCCACAAACGTTACGCAAATTGGCATGACGCCGAACCACCTGACTGCAGGCCTCTTCAAGACGCTTGAGATCCAAATCACCGTGGATTCGCCAGGCGTTAACGATGTGGTATGCACTTTGCTTTGGATGACGATTTTGTACAGTCCAGATTTGTTTTTGCATCTGCGTCATCGGCACAGTACTGGGACTGTCTGACACAGACGCTTGGGGCTCTGCGACCTGATTGCCTTTAAGACGCTGTCGCAGCAACAGACGCCTGGCTTCCTCGGCTCCCCCCAACTTACTCATGGCGAATTACTGCCCAATTGCCGAGCCACTTCCTCATCACTCATTGCCTCAATCTGAAGCATGATTTGACGCTCAACTTCCGCAGCCATAGAGCGAACCGTTGGGCCTTCAAGCAAGAAAGTAATGGGCATGTCTAAACCAAAATTCTCATTGACACGGGCCAATACTTGTATCGCAGGTAGCGAATGCCCGCCTACGCTAAAAAAGTCTTGATCGACACCAATACGAATCGATCCCAATACCGTTTGCCAAATCTCTAGCACCCGCTCTTCTAGGTCAGTGGCAGGTGCCTCAATCTCGTTGGCATCATTTGCCCCAAGAGCAACAAGTTGTCCATCGTCAATTTTGCCATTGGCTGCCAATGGGAACGCCTCTACCCAAACAAAGCGATTGGGCACCAACTCTCGGGGCAGACGTTGCTCTAGATACTCAACGATAGACTCAGTACTTACCCCATCGGCTGCCGTATAGTAAGCCACTAGCTCCTGTGGTTTAGAAACCGAATCGCTTTGAGACGAATAGCCAACTTTAGTTTGTATTTCTTCTACCCGCCGCACATCAATTTCGTCATTCAGCTCATCCAAAGCCTCAGCCCGAGTTTTATGACCAAGACGAACATCCCAGCTATACGGCAACGCATAATTATGAAACCCCCGCTCCTTCTTGTGGACGTGTATTCCCAAGTCATTGATAAGACAGTTGGTTGAACGACCGGTATCTGAAGGTCTCACCCACGGTGCCTGCTCCGACAAAAATCGATAAACCTCGGACAATGGGACATCGACGTAGCGGTAAAAATCCACAAAATGAATTTTGGTAAACAGTTCATTATCCTGGAACAAGCCGACATCCAGAGCCTTTGAAACCGCATCATCCACACGATGATAGACTTTACGCGCTTCGATAATTTGCTTTTCTATTGTTTCGACATCAAATATCCGGTGACGAAACAAATCGTGTAAACGGGTTTCAAAAATCTGACCACGAGAAAGCCCAGTAAAAATGTGGCTAACGCCCAGCTCATGGGCGAGATTAGTGCTCAAGGTATATATTGTTTTGAAGCAGCCCTGACACACGTTGCTAAATCGGCCAAGACTGTCGGCGAAAATGTCGTCCATATAAGGGGTGGCAAGATATCGATGATCGACTTTCAAGCCACGCACGGCCCTATCCACGTTCTCCTTGGCACCTTCAGATACGTATCCGTTATCCAGGGTGACAGCAAGTGGCTTTAGTCCGAGAGTCACCAACTGATACAGCATATAAGTGCTGTCTTTTCCCCCGCTGAAAAGCACTAAACAA
>JBCCFQ010000473.1:0-3877 GCA_039029655.1 Pseudomonadota bacterium
AAGTCTCAGCGCCCTGGCCTCAATTGCGGTGCACCAAGGTGATGAAGCTCAGCAAACCCTGCTTGAATACGCAGAATCTGCAAAACGAACTCGTATACGAAAGGAGTCTATTTTTTGGTTGGGTCAAACTCGGGCCAGCACTGCCAGTGCAACGATTTTAGCGTTCATGTTTGACGACGAGAATCCAGAAATCCGCGAACACGCGGCGTTTTCCTGGTCCCAGACCGACGTTGAAAACCGCGATGCCGACCTAATTCGACTAGGGGTCAATGACGCAAGCACCAAGGTTCGCGCCCAAGCCTGGTTTTGGCTTTCCCAGACCGCTTTGCCACACAGCGAAGTTGCCATCACTCGAGCGGTAGCGGACGACAGCAGCCAATATGTCCGCAATCAAGCTGTATTCGCTCTGTCTCAACTACCGGAAGACAGGGCCTTAGACGCACTTAGTGATGTCATTGAAGATCCAAAGTCGAACCGCAGGACTCGAAAGCAAGCCCTGTTTTGGCTGGCGGATTTGGATAGCGACGCGGCAATGGAGTATTTAGACAAACTGCTGGACTAAACACCGAGCGTTTAATAGAACTGTTTTGAAAGCCTCTGAAGTCACGTGTCAACCGATGAACCCGCTGCACGTTACAGCTGAAATCGGGTGTCTACCCGTGGCTCAAACTATGGAGGATTTATGAAACAGTCTTTTGTCAATTTGTCGATACTTTTAGGCGTTTTTCTTGCCGCTCCAGCATACGCAGGGGAAGGCAAACCGCTACCCATGGACGCAGACGGTGATGGCCTGGTGAGTCAGGCCGAATGGGAAGAAGCGCAACGAAAAAGAGTTTCTATGTTCAGCGAAATTGATGCAGATGGAGACGGGTACTTAACCCGTGAGGAAATTCGTCAGCATTTCCGCCAGAAACGTAGAGATCGCAGCCGCGAAACCTTTTAGTCATTGATAAGACAAGGGGATGGGGGCGCAATACCCCCATCCCATGTCCTTTCTAGTTGGCGTTTAGGTTACGTAGAACCGTACTGGTAACCGGATCCCTTACCTGTATCAATCGATTGTTGGTGGTCTCGTTGAACACCATTAGGGCTGCTTCCTCGGCACCATTGCCGCTATAGTCAGGAATCACCTGGTAAGCTCCGTTAAATTCCCAAGGCGGACCTATAAAAAAAGTGTTTTTGATAGGCGCGGCACTAAGAGGATCTCGAGTCTGTAACAGCATTTGCCCGTCGCTGTTGCGCGTGGACAATATACCCAAAGAAACTTGTCCTCCGTTTTCAATGACCTCAAACTGCCGTGTTGTCCAGACCCCACCACCAGCACCGATAGCGTACACATTGCTCACCAGGGCGTTGGTGGACGCATCACGAATTTGAATGACCTCTAAGCCATCCGTATCTCGCGTCATACGCACGGCAACTTCATCAACTCCGTTTCCGCTGATGTCCGGAATCGCTTTCAGTTCCACCGGGGACCAACCAAACCCTAAGGGGAACACATTGCGAACCAGATTACCCGTCGCAACCGCTCTCACCTGAACGATCGTTAAGCCGTCGCTGTCTCGGGTATGAAGCACCGCGATAGCTGGCTGACCATTTATGTCTACAAGCTCCATTTGAGTTGGCGTCCAACCAAACCCAAGGGGGTAAATAATCCGAAAACGCGTGTTATCGCTGGGATCTCGTAGTTCCACACCGGGTAAACCGTCAGAATTACGAGTTGCTAACGTCGCAATGGCCGGTCCCCCGCCAGGGGCTGCACCGTCAACCACCATGGCTTCAATCATTTCCCACGCCGCACTCCAAGGAAATAGATTGCGTACAGTGGTTCCGTCGGCGGCCAGCTTTACCTGCATTGTAGGAACACGATCAGAATCTCGAGTGGCGAACACAGCTAATGCACTACCCTGGGCTAAACCTTCTATGGCTAGCAATTGCCGTGCTGACCAAAGGTCATTGAGAAACGATAGACTGTTTATGACGTCACCTGAAGACGCATCAGTTACTCGAACATTGAAAGGGCCCGTGCCACGATTTCTGAGAATGGCAATCTCAGCTGTCAGGTTCTGATTAAGATCGTTAAGCTTTTCTGCCGGTCGGAAACTAACCCCCGCCGCGGGCGGAAAACCATCCAGTTCCCAAACACGAGGACCCGATCGACCATCCACTGGATCACCTACCTGAACAAATTCCGCACGAAATCGCTGAGCCGTTACTGCATCAAAAGTCGCCGCCACGAGCAAGAACGAATTTTCAACCGCGTATTCATAGGGTGTCGCGATTGGTACATCCAAGACAACCTCGAACTCTTGGTTGTCATTTTCTGCCAAAAGAGTGAACCTGTTTAAGCCACGGAACTGGGGAAACTCAACTCCGTCTGAGTTAGCGTATAAATTCAACTGACCCACCGTCACCGGTGCAACAGTCTCCCACTCAACAAAATGCGTGAAGCCTGGGTCTTCTGTATCCACAAAAATCAGTGTGCCGGTAGGATCCGACGTAATTGTGTTTAGCTCGGCACCAAGCATATTCCTGGCATCGGAACCTGGAAAAACCATACTACTATCGGTGACAACCGTACCCCGGCTAACATCCCACAAGTCCCCACTGGTGCCCTGCTCTAAGTCGTCCTGCCCATAGGCGTTAAGGCCAAAACACAACGCAAAAATGTAAACCAAAATTATCCGCACTCTCATATTCCCTCTCCTGTGTCACCACCTGATGCACATAGAGGTATGCGAAGTTTCGTCAGAATTTGGCTCTTTTTTTGCCAAAACTGTGAATCGGAGCCAGCCGATCGACCTTGAGTCCGAGATAGACTGAACTCGACAGGGATAGAGTAATTTGAGAATGATAGTCAATAACCCACTGGTTAATAAGGACATTACAACAAACAGCCTTCGCCAGCTTTTTGTCCTGTGGTTGTTGATCAGCTTGCCGGTGGCGCCGGTACTCGCCAAGAAAATTGAGGATAGACGCTGGATCGAAGTCTCAACAGAGAACTTCGTTGTTCGAACCGATCATTCGGAAAAAAAGGCGAGAGAGTTGATTTTCTACATGGAGGCGTTTCGTGCAGCAGTACCCATAATAACCAACATCCCACAACAGGAATCTCGTGTACCCATGACCATTTACGCGTTTGATGATCACGGCGATTTCGCCAGGCTTGGCATGCAGAGCGGGATTGCGGGTTTCTTTCGTAGCACTCTGCGTAAAAATGTCATTGCATTGCGTGACACGGGTCTGCAAGAAAACCAAGTCATATTGCACGAGTACATTCACTTTCTAATGCGCAATTACGCAGGCTATCGGTTTCCTCCCTGGTATAGCGAAGGTTTTGCTGAATACCTCAGTTCGGCGAAAATCAAGGGTGGGCAACTACGAATTGGTTTGGCCAACGACCGAGCACTCCGTACTCTCACTTATTTACCTTGGCTCTCATTCAGAAAGGTACTCACCACTGCCTACTCTGACTTTGCTAAGTTGGATAGAGAGAAACGCAGCGCTTTTTATGCCCAGTCCTGGGCTCTAGTGCACTACTTACACCGCAACCAGGATGACGTAAACCCTATCGCCGAAGCGCTTCCAAAGTATTTCAAGCTTGTGGAAAACGGAACCGCGGAGGAAACGGCTTTCGAAGAGTCCTTTGGAATAGACTTTAAGACTTTAAGCAAAAATGTAAAACGCTATCTGCGAAAAGGACGCTTTACCTACGTTGGTCTAAGACTTAAAAAAGACGCTAAAACCTTTGGTGCCGGTGTTAGTGAGATTCCTCGTCACGAGATCGCGTTGCAAATGGGGCATTTCGCGCTGGATTCCAGTGCCTACGAAAAGGCGAAAAGGCTATTCTTGGTGGCTCGACAAGCGGAGACACTGC
>JBCCFQ010000474.1:0-3870 GCA_039029655.1 Pseudomonadota bacterium
CCAGCAATCAAAGTCGTCCCATACAGTCCCGGGATGCGCTGTTGCAACAACTGAAACGAGTGGAACAAAAATACGAATCTGAAACCGAGATTCCCCGCCCACCTCATTGGGGAGGGTACAGACTTTGGCCGGACACCATGGAGTTATGGGTTAACGGTGATGATCGATTGCATGATCGAGGTTGCTGGCACAGAAATCTTACCCTGGATAAAGAAGGTTTGTATGTCGGCGACCCCTGGACCAACGAGCGACTGCAACCTTAAGCTCATTGCTCTTGGTCTGGCGTGAACACGAGCACCTGATTCTGTGTGTATCTCAAACCCACTTGCTCACCGACACTTAGATGTGACTCCAGTGAGTCGTAGCTTTGAACCATTTCACCAGAAGCCAAACGCAGCCTGAGAATGTGGTCTCGACCCGTAAACACTTTACCTACCAATTCACCTCGAATGGTTGAATCAGGATCTACCGCGACGTCTTCAGGTCGCATCAAGACCAAGACTTTTGACGGCTTCGTCACGGCATTCTCAATAGCGAAAACACCTAGCTGGGTTTCAACCTGATTTGAAGCCATGGCATTACCCGAAAGAAAAAAGCCTGCGCCAACGAAGTCTGCAACGAAACTGCTAGCCGGTTTCTGATACAGCTCCCTAGGCGAACCGATCTGTTGCACTCGGCCCTTTTTTAAGACTGCAATCTTATCCGCAAAGGAAAAAGCTTCCCTTTGATCGTGCGTCACCAACAGAGTTGTGATAGACAGCGACTCAATGATCTGACGAACATCTAACCCCAATCGTTCCCTCATGTCGGCATCTAGATTTGAAAATGGCTCATCCATTAGGAGCAGACGTGGGCCCGGCGCAAGAGCCCTAGCCAATGCGACTCGTTGCTGCTCTCCTCCCGATAACTCTGCCGGATAGGCCCCAGTCGAAGCACCAAGGCCCACAATTTCCAGATACTCTTGTGCCTTGGCACGCCGATCCGACTCTGCCAATCGATGCAGTCCAAACATCACGTTCTGTAAGGCCGTAAGATGGGGCAACAAAGCGTAATCTTGAAACACCATGCCGATGGATCTTTCCTCCGGCGGAACATGATGCTTGTTGCCACTGACCAACTTGTCATCGATATGAATCTCGCCGGCAGCCACAGACTCAAACCCCGCAACACACCTCAGCACAGTGGTCTTGCCACATCCGCTGGGCCCAAGCAGGGCTGCAATTTCACCTGAATCCAGTTGCAGACACACCTGGTGCAACACGTTGTTGCCACCATATGACGCATCTATGTCACGAATCTCAAGTTGCATGGTCGGACCTTGAAATCAATATGGCCACAGGCACTAGACCCACAAGGACGATAGCAAGACCCGGCAATGCGGCGCGTTCCCAAAACCCCTCAGACGTCATTTCAAACACCCGGACCGCCAAGGTATCCCATCCAAAAGGCCGGGTCATCAGTGTAATGGGGAGTTCTTTCATGATATCGACGAAAACCAAAGTCATAGCCGTCAATAAACCACTCTTCACAATGGGCAGATGAACCTTGCTAAGCATGTTGAGCCCGACCACGCCTAAGCTCTTAGATGCATCTTCGAGACTGGGCGTAATCCGAAGCATATTGCTCTCAATGGGCGCATGAGAAACGGCCATGAATCGAGCCATATACGCTATTAGCATGACGATCAATGTGCCTTGTAAAGCAAAAGACATATCAAAGCTGGTCCACTGATTAAGCCCGCTTGAGAACTTGTCCAGTGCGGCAATGGGTACGACGAGCCCTACGGCAAGAACCACTCCCGGCAATGCATAACCAAGGGTCGCCAGCCGGCTAAATACGGCAGACCCCAGTCCCTTCAGCCGAACGGAATAGGCTAACAACAGACTCGCCGTTGCCACCAGAAACGCACCCAACAAACCAAGTACTAGCGAGTTCGTGACAAAACCAAAGTAGCGGGAATCCAAATCTTGCTCAGCCGAACCAACAGCCCAAATACCCACTTGTAGCATGGGCAAGACAAATGCCACCGCAAAAGTCGTGACGCACAACAGGAACACCCCTCCACGATGCCAACCTTTGAGCACTATTCTGGACTGGGTCATGCTGCCAGAGACACCCACCCTTTGGTAACCCTTCCGTAACCGCAAACCTTTCTCGGTCAATAGAATCAGCAACACAAATAGCATCAGGAGAGACGCCAGTTGCATCGCTCCTGATACTGAAAAAAGACCAAACCAAGACTTGTAAATAGCCGTGGTAAAAGTATCAAAATTAAATACGGCCACCGTGCCAAAGTCCGCCAAGGTTTCCATCAGAACCAGAAAGCTACCCCCCACTATCCATGGCCGAGCCATAGGTAAGGCAACGCGGAAAAAGGACTGTCGTTTACTCAAACCTAGAGACTGCCCGACTTCTAAGGCCCTTTTGCCTTGAGTTGAAAACCCATTGCGGGCAAGCAAGTAAGGATAGGGGAAAAGCACCAGAACCAAAGTGAGGGTGACGCCAACCACCGATCGTATGTCGGGAAAACCACTGGAGCTACCAAAAATCCCGCGCACCCAAGATTGAATCGGGCCCGAGTACTCAAACCAGCCTAAATAAACAAAGGCCATGACATAGCCAGGAATAGACAGTGGCAAAAACAACGCCCAAGAAAAAAAACGTCTCCCTGGAAACTCGCACACACTGGTAAACCACGCCAGCATCACGCCTAAGGCAGTTGCCAAAGACGTGACAGCAAGTGCAAGAACGAAGGTGTTCGTGACAACCCGAGGCAATACTTCCTGAAGTAGATGCGACCAAACCGCAGTATCAGGATTCAATAGTGAGGCGAGCACAACAATCACCGGAACTAGGGTGGGCAAGGCCAGCAAGCCTGCCACCAGACCCCAGCGATAGTTTGGCATGAGCGATTTACCGGTAGTCGCTTCGATCCATTAGCATTACCGCCGCCGCCTGATTTTCACCGGCTTTAGACAAAGGTAAAGTGCTGGCCTCAAAGTCGCCCCAGGCTGCCACTTGAGGTACCGATTCTACGGCCGGATTGGCAGGGAACTCCCGGTTCTCACCCGCAAACATGCTTTGGGCTTCCTCTTGGGATAACCACTCCAGAAATGCCTGAGCCTGTTCGGGGTGTTTTGCGTGTTTGGTGATTCCGGCACCCGCCACATTCACGTGAACGCCGGTGGAGCCCTGATTGGGCCAAAATAGTGCAGCAGGAATGTCGGGTTGCGTGCTCTCTAAGCGACCAAAGTAGTAGGTATTGACAACCCCAAGGTCGCATTGCCCAGAGACAATGGCCTCGACCACTTTGGTGTCGTTGGAAAATACGTCGGTCGCCAAATTTGAAATCCACCCTTTTACGATTTCTTCGGTTTTCTCTTCACCGTGCTCGGCAATCAGCATGGCCACTAAAGACTGATTGTAGACTTTCTTGGAGGTGCGCAAACACAAACGACCCTGCCACTTGTCCGTGGCTAAATCCTCATAGGTGGTTAAGGACTCAGGATCTACGCGTTGTGTGCTGTACACAATGGTGCGCGCTCGCAAGGAAAGTCCAAACCACTGATTACCCTCATCTCGCAGATGCGCGGGAATGTTGTTGTTCAGTACACTGGAATCGACGGTGCTCAGCACGTCATTTTGCGCGGCGTGCCACAGATTACCCGCGTCTACTGTAATCAACATGTCTGCAGGCGTGTTTGCCCCCTCGGTTTTCAAGCGCTGGATCAAGACGCCAGCATCTCCGGTGGTGAATTCGATGGGCTGGCCCGTGAGCTCTGTGTAGCCAGACAGAAGGCTTAAGCTCAGAAGTGGCACAGAGTCAACGTGATGTCGCCGAGCAGTCCCTGGCCGAGCACCAGCAGCGAG
>JBCCFQ010000475.1:0-3868 GCA_039029655.1 Pseudomonadota bacterium
CTAGGGTGCGATCCCCTAAACAGGGATGCAGTAGTCAGACTGCTGGAAATCAAAAACCGTGACGTGAACAAGGGTTTGATCCTTATCTCGGACAACATGACTCGTTTGCGACCCTTCATGGGAGAATTGACCAAAACCCAAGAGCAGCGACTGACAAAATATTGGCCGGGACCCGTGACCTGGTTGGTCCCTGCCCACCCAGATGTACCCGTTTGGTTGACGGGAGAACATCAAACCCTCGCCATGCGGGTGACCAATCACCCCGTCGCTGCGGGTCTGTGCACCACTTGTGATATGCCTTTGGTATCCACCAGCGCCAACATCGCCGGGTTTGCGCCAACAAAGACCCGACTTGCGACTCAACTTCGCTTAGGCTTAACGGTAGACTACATCCTACCCGGCCGAGTGGGTGATCAATCAACACCGTCCCAAATTAGAGACCTTGATACCGACACCATAATTCGCGCCTAAACACTGATCAAACTCTTAAAGCCATGACAAAACCACGATTGGAATCTGTCGAAAAATATCTTAAGTCCCTACAAGACAAGATTTGTCTGGGTTTAGAGTCTTTGGAGCCAGACTCAAAATTCCAATTCGACCATTGGGAAAGAGCCGAGGGTGGCGGCGGCGAAAGTCGTGTACTCAAACAAGGGGCTGTGTTCGAACAAGCGGGGGTGAATTTTTCCCATGTACAAGGCAAACAGATGCCGGCCTCAGCAACTGCCCACCGGCCAGAGTTGGCAGGCCGGGGATTTGTTGCCATGGGGGTATCCTTAGTCATTCATCCGCAAAACCCCTATGTACCCACATCCCACGCCAACGTTCGGTTTTTCTTAGCGGAAAAACCGGGTGCTGACCCCATTTGGTGGTTCGGTGGCGGCTTCGACCTGACCCCATACTATGGCTTCGAAGAAGACGCAGTACATTGGCACGTCCAAGCACAAGCTGCTTGTGCACCCTTTGGCGAACAGTACTATCCAAAGTTCAAACAGTGGTGTGACGACTATTTTTTCTTAAAACACCGGAGTGAAGCCAGAGGTATCGGTGGCCTGTTTTTTGACGACTTTAACGAACTGGAATTCGACCGCTCTTTCGATTTTATGAAAAGTGTAGGCGACCACTACTTACCAGCGTATTTGCCTATCGTTGAAAAACGAAAGAACCTATCTTTTGGTGATCGAGAACGGCAGTTTCAACTGTATCGACGAGGTCGCTACGTTGAGTTCAATTTGGTGTATGACCGAGGCACGTTGTTTGGACTGCAGTCCGGTGGCCGAACAGAGTCGATTCTCATGTCGCTGCCACCTATGGTGCGCTGGGAATATGACTATAGTCCCGAACCGGATTCGCCTGAGCACAAACTCTATACAGATTTCTTACCAGCAAAGGACTGGTTGGAATCATGAGCCTACGACCTTTTCATTTGGCGTTTACAGTCAATGACTTAGTCCAAGCAGAAGCTTTCTATGGGGGTCAATTGGGTTGTCCTGTTGGAAGGCGTTGTGACAGTTGGATTGATTTCGATTTCTTTGGTCACCAGATCACCGCACATTTGGATCATGAACCGGAAACCGTTACCAAGAACGCCGTGGATGGAGACCAAGTACCAAAAAGACACTTTGGCATCATCTTGGAATGGGAAGATTGGCAAACGCTAGCGAAGCGATTAGAACAAACCGACGCACAATTTATTATTAAGCCAAAAGTCCGTTTTAAAGGCCAGGTGGGTGAACAAGCGACGATGTTTGTGACCGATCCGGCGGGGAATGCGTTGGAGTTTAAAGCGTTTAAGGAAGATAGAGCGATATTTCAGGCTTAGGCTTCGGGCTTCGCAGACAATCATTCAACGTCATCCTGCCGAAGGGCAGGATCCAGTCAATACTTTGCCGCGAAGCGGCACCTTTGATGGGCTCCGGGCTCTAGGCCCTAGGTTTTGGGAGCCGCTTCGCGGCAAAGTACTACTGGATCCCGGCCTGCGCCGGGATGACAGTTTTTGCCGGAAGACGCAAAAACCCTACCGCCTAACCACAATCACCTGATACTTCCCATCCGGCCCAATCAGCGAGGACGCTAACCAAGACGTTGCCCAAACAATCAGCCATCCGAAAATACCGGCGAACAAACCGGAGATCGTAAACCCGGGTAACAACAGGGCCACCAATCCCAACATGGCAGCATTAACCACCAGCAAAAATAATCCCAGGGTCAAAATAGTGATGGGCAGTGTCAAGATAATGGCAATGGGACGCACAATGGCATTCACAAAACCCAGCAACAAAGCGGCCACCAACAAGGTCAGTGGATTGGAAATATTAAAACCATCGATAAAGTGTGATGCTAACCACAGACCCAAAGCCGTGATCAGCATTCTTAAAACTATACCCCGCAAAACGACTTCCCCTCAAGCGGCACAGACCATAAATATGGGGGTAGTGGCTTAAAAATCAAGGGTTAGATGGTGATTTTTGCCCAGGCTTTACGCTGCCAAAACCAAGTAAAAACAATGGCTTGCAACCCTCGGTAAGTGCCTTGGAGTAACCATATAGCCAACAGGCCATAGCCAAGTACGGGGCCTACCAAATAGGCCGCGGGCAAAAACACCAGCCACTGAAGACCCGTGGCGATGTACATAACTCGCTGCGTGTCACCAGCTCCTAACATGCTATTCATTAACACCATACCTAAGGCTTCGAACACCATGGTCATGCCGACAATTCTCAATGGCCATAACGCCGCAGCCAAAGTCTCTGGGGTTAACTTAAAGACTGTTGTCAGTAACCACTCCGGGAAAAATACCGCCGGAAGACCAAGAACCCCCATAACCACTATGGCAACTTTTGTGACGTCCCAACCCCAAGCTTGAGCATCATCAATGTCTTTTTTGCCTAACGCTTGCCCAACCAATGTGGCGGCGGCTAGACCTAGACCTAAACCTGGAAGGATGGCGACCAAGGTGAGATTGATCAAAACGTTAGCCGCCGCCAACTCAACCGTACCCACTTGGCCTATTATCCAAAACGTGGCAACAAAGCCTGCGGAGAAAAATAGCTGTTGTAAGCCATTGGGGATAGACAACCGAATCAAAGTCATCAACTCTTCTTGTTTAGGAAGACCGCCCATAAACCCATTGATCACCGCGTGTCTAAAACCTAAGAAAAAGTAGATTGTTGTACCGATACCTATTGAAATAACAGAAGCCCAGGCCGCCCCTTCCACACCCATAGCAGGTGCGCCCAAGTTGCCAAATATCAACACCCAATTAAGAAAGATGTTTGCGGCGTGCATCACAACCAAGGTGGACATATAAAGATGCGGCATATCGATGGCGTTCCAATAACCTCGAAACGCATAGTTCATACCGATGAAAATGGTGCCAATGAGACGGATCTCCAAATACGGCACACCCAATTCAATGACGTTGGCGTCACCATTTAGATAGGGATAAACCAGGGGCACAGAGAAAAACAGCACTAATGACAGGATCGGTGCCGCAACTGCCACCAAGAATAGTCCACCGTTTAGAAAAAAAGCACTTTCACTGAGACGACCTTCTCCTTTGCGACGAGATGCACTGGACTGAACCCCCGTCGAGATCCCCAAAATCAGGGCCTGACCCATATACAAGGCAAACCCACCCAAGCCCACAGCCGCTAGTGCTGCATCGCTGTTGGACAGTCGGCTGACCATGGCGGTATCGACAATATTGAGAATATTTTGCGAAACCATGCCGCCAATGATAGGTAGTGCTAGAGTTAAAATCCGTTGCAAGCGAGCTTGAGTCAATCCCGGAGTCCTTAATGGAAAAGAGGGTCTCAGCATACTGGTTTGTCGGTGCAGAACAAGGCAAAAAAGCGGGGGCTAGGGA
>JBCCFQ010000476.1:0-3865 GCA_039029655.1 Pseudomonadota bacterium
GACAGAGTTCAGCAGTCGAGTGGAGAGGAAGCCACTACTGAGCTCTACTTCTCCGATGTTGAGGAATTCTCCATGTTCAGAATCGGCATCGTAAGCCTGTATCTTTAGTACCCAATGGTTTGATGAAGTACCCCCGGACCACGAAATCTATCTTCGGTCCTTCCTGAGTATCTTTTTGGTCACCGCCTTAATCTGGGTGATCCGTTTAGGCCACCATATTCCTGCCACCCAGGGACGACTGGTACTCATTCGAATCCTGCTCATGCTAGCGGCGATGGTGGCGGTATCGTCGGAACTCGCAGGGTATAGAAACCTGGCGAACTTTATTCTTGGCAGTCTCCTCGCCACCCTAGCTGGCAGCATTGCCTTGTGGACCGCCCTATGGGGCATCCAACAGTCCATGGACTCTATCGTCCAAGGTAGCAGCGCTGCCAGTTACAAAATTAGAGCCTGGATGGGTATTCGACACGATTCCACCAGCATAGAACTGGGGTGGATTCGTTTGATTATGAGTCTACTTTTGTGGGTAGGCTTTGGCATTTTTCTGATTTTTGTTTGGGACACTACCGGCAACGCCATTAACACCGTCAGTCTCAAGGCTGTTGAAGGCATTAGCATTGGTGAATACACCTTAAAACCGGCCTCCATACTGACGGGCCTATTGGTGTTCGCCATCATTGTGGGTGTTACGGTGTGGATCAAAGCAAGACTTAGCCAAAGTTGGTTACGCAACACCATTGCAGACCGAGGTGCTCGGGATGCCATGGTCACCCTCAGTGGCTATGTGGGCTTTATTATTGCCGCCATCATCGGTCTGAATATGGCGGGGGTGAGTTTTCAGGGCCTGGCTTGGATTGGTGCTGCTTTGTCCGTGGGTATTGGTTTTGGTCTACAGGCCGTGGTCAGTAACTTCGTGTCCGGTTTGATCTTATTGTTCGAGCGCCCCATCAAGTCCGGCGACTTCATCAGTGTCGGCGACATCGAAGGCTTTGTACGACAAATACGCATACGCTCCACAGAGATAGAAACCTTAGAACGACAAAACGTTATCGTTCCAAACTCAGAACTCATTTCCACCCAGGTAACCAACTGGGTTTTGCGCGATCCTCATGGACGCTTGTCCATTGAAGTGGGTGTGGCTTATGGCACCGATATAAAGAAAGTGAAAGAAATACTGGAAGATATTGCCACTGAACACCCGGAAGTCATCACCAAAGGTCGAACACCACCACCCCGGGCTTTGTTCATGGAGTTTGGCGACAGTTCCCTAAACTTTGAACTCAGAGTTTGGATACGCCAAATCACAAAACGCTTCGCCGTCACCAGCGAAGTCAATTTCGCCATTGATGCAGCATTTAAAGAACATGGTATAGAGATACCGTTCCCACAGCGGGATCTTAATGTTCGCAGTTGGTCTGAGGGGGCAGTGCCGAAAGGTGGGGATGGGGAAAGCTAAGGTACGCTTTCGTCATCCTGGCGAATGCCAGGATCCAGTCATACTGTGTCGCGAAGCGACTCGAACGAGTTGCAAGTAAACAGTAGCAAGTTTCAAGAGACAGCCTGAAAGCTTCTACTCAACTCGGAACTCCTGCTCTTCTTGCGATAGTACTCCACAGGCTCGCTGGTTCTGCGAGTCGCCAAGCCTGCGCCGTCACCAAACCCTGTCTCTTGAAACTTGAAACCGAAAACTTGCTACCAGTTACAGCGTCTCCCTCCCCCCCATATACCCGCGAAGCGCCTCCGGCACCTCAACCGTCCCGTCTTCTCGTTGATAGTTCTCCAAGATAGCCACCAAGGTTCGGCCCACTGCCAGACCTGAACCGTTAAGGGTGTGTAGGACCTCGGCTTTACCCGTCTCAGGGTTTCGCCAACGGGCGCCCATGCGGCGCGCCTGAAACGTCTCGAAGTTGGAACAAGAAGAAATTTCTCGATAGCGTGCTTGGCTGGGTAACCAAACTTCGATGTCATAAGTTTTTGCTGAGCCAAAGCCTGTGTCACCCGCACACAAGATCACCGTACGATAGGGCAAGTTCAAACGCTGTAATATGGTCTCGGCCTGTCCGGTTAGTTGCTCCAAGGCCTCATAAGACGCATCGGGGCGCACTATTTGTACCAACTCAACCTTTTCAAATTGATGTTGTCGAATCATGCCCCGGGTATCCTGACCATAGGCACCGGCCTCGGAGCGAAAACACGGAGTATGTGCCACAAACTTCAGCGGCATGTCTTCAGCTTCGATTATTGAATCTCGTGCCAAGTTTGTCACTGGCACTTCGGCCGTAGGGATCAAAAAGAAGGGTTGCTCGTGAGATATTCTAAACAGGTCCTCTGCAAACTTGGGTAATTGACCGGTACCCACCAAGGACCCCGCGTGTACCACGTAGGGAACATACACTTCCTGATACTCATGTTCTTGAGTGTGGGTATCCAACATGAACTGGATCAAAGCTCGATGCAGCCTAGCGACCGAGCCTTTGAGTACTACGAATCGGCTGCCAGTAATCTTAGCAGCCACCTCAAAATCCATTTGCTCACCGCCAAGGTCCACATGGTCCTTAACGTCAAAAGAAAAAGTCTTGGGCTCACCCCAAACGCGGACTTCCTGATTGTCTTCCTCGCTCTTGCCATCCGGCACGCTCTCGTCAAGCAAATTGGGTAAACCCAATTCGACCTCCCTCAACTCACGCGTAACAACCTTAAGATCTCCTTCCAAGTCTTTTAATCGCTCACCTAGCTTATCCACTTCAGCCTTTAACGGCTCAATATCTTCACCTTTGGCTTTTGCCTGCCCAATAGACTTTGAACGCACATTGCGTTCATTGCGGAAACGTTCGGTTTCCATGTGAAGCGCCTTGCGCCTTGCCTCGAGCTTTTTGTAACCAGAAACATCAAGCTCATGACCACGACGAGCAAGATTGTTAGCAACCTTATCGGTTTCTCCACGTAATAGTTTCGGACTTAGCATTGTTTGTCGCTTACCCCCAGAAAAATCAAAGCTGTTTCGCCATTGACATGCCCAGTGCAGCCGCCATGATACACAAGCTAACGCTCAAAATGACGTTTAGCCCACCACGAACGTAGTCTCCTTGGTTCAACAAGGCCAAGGTTTCGATAGAAAAAGCCGAGAACGTAGTGAACCCACCCAAGATGCCGACGAAAATCAGTGGGCGCAAGATGCTGTCGTCGGAGACCCTGCCACCAAAATAGAAAAAAAGAAACCCCATGACCAAACTGCCGAGGACGTTAACCGCCAAGGTTCCATAGGGGAAACCCCCGGCGCTTGCATCCATGACGGCTGAACCAAGAAGATAGCGAAGCACAGCCCCCAGAGCACCACCCAACGCCACGCTTAGAAGTATCAGAGTCATGATTACCCTCTTTTTTTCTTGGCGGCGGCATTGGCGCTTCGAAGTTGCTCAAGCTTCACCGAGATTTTTTGTTCTAAGCCACGGTCCACCGGATGATAGTAACGCCGCTCGACCATGTCGTCGGGAAAATAGCGTTCCCCCGGCGAAAATCCTCCGGCCTCATCATGTGAGTACCGATAACCCGCACCATGCCCCAAGTCTTTCATCAAAGTTGTGGGTGCATTCCTTAGGTGCTTAGGCACCGGTAAGGAACCCTCCTGTTTTGCATCGGCCATGGCCTGATTAAATCCTTGGTAGACCGCATTGCTCTTAGCCGCGCAAGCAAGAAAAACCGCTGCTTGACCTAAGGCCAACTCCCCCTCCGGGTGACCAATCCGCTCGAAGGTATTCCACGCATCCAGACATAGGGTCAAGGCTCGAGGGTCGGCGTTACCGATGTCTTCGGACGCAATACGAGTCAGGCGTCGAGCAAGATAAAGAGGGTCGCATCCGGCCAC
>JBCCFQ010000477.1:0-3854 GCA_039029655.1 Pseudomonadota bacterium
CGGCGACAAAGCTGAAGGCGAAGGCAAATGCGGCGAAGGCAAGTGCGGCGGCGACAAAGCTGAAGGCGAAGGCAAATGTGGCGAAGGCAAGTGCGGTAGCAGCGTCTAAGCGACTCGTTTCATAAGCTACAATGAGAACCCACGGTGATTCATCGTGGGTTCTTTTTTTGGGGATTCAAAAGTTATGGGGAAGAAATGCGATTGGGCAATTGGCGTGAGTGAGGCCTATGTCCGTTACCACGACGAAGAGTGGGGTGTTCCAGTTCGTGATGACAAGACTCAGTTTGAGTTTCTGATCCTGGAATCAGCCCAAGCGGGATTGAGTTGGTCCACAATTTTGCACAAGCGAGCAGGCTATCGAAAGGCTTTTGCGGAGTTTAACGTTGACAAAGTAGCGAAGTTCAACAGCCGAAAAGTAACGTCTTTGCTTAAAAATCCGGAGATTGTTCGGAACCGACTTAAAGTTGAGTCCGCTGTTAACAATGCCAAACGCTTCATCGATGTGCAGAAGGAATTCGGTTCCTTTAGCGAGTACATCTGGAGCTTCGTTAATAACAAACCAATTCAAAATAGCTGGAGAACTATGAAAGAAGTCCCGGCTACCACGAAGGAGTCTGACGCATTGTCCAAAGACCTAAAAAAGAGAGGCTTCAAATTCGTGGGTAGTACCATAATGTATGCTCATATGCAGGCGACAGGCTTAGTGAATGATCACCTTGTTGGTTGTCCTCGGCGAGCCGCCTGCCGAAAGCTTGCCTAATTCCATTGGGGCTTGACCCTTCCACGGCTTTCCTGCAATACTCGAAGCATGAACGATACTATGCAAGTTGCTTTTGGATTTTGGTGGCCATCCTCGTAGGGGTGGTTTGACTTAGTACTCGTTAAGAGAATTTTTGAACCCATCCCCGAACTTTCGAGGATGGGTTTTTGCTTTTTGGGGTTTGTATGATTCCACCGTTTGATATAGCTGCAGATCTAGATACGCCGGTGTCTGCTTATCTGAAATTAGGTTCGTTGGAGCCCCGTTTCTTGCTAGAGAGTGTCGAGCGTGGTCAGCGAATTGGCCGTTATTCGTTTATTGGATTCGGGCAAGGTGCAAACCACGTTTTGAGTCACGAAAACTTTGCCCAGAACCGCCCCGGGGATGTGTTGGAATGCCTGAGAAGGGCTCTAGCCCATGCTCCAAAGCTTGCGCCCGTAATACCTGATCTTCCGTTTTCCGGCGGACTGGTGGGTGTGGCCAGTTTCGACATGGTGAATCAGTTTGAACGTCTGCCGGTCTCAAAGCGAGTCGATCCCGAACTTCCTTTAGCGGCGTATTATGCTCCTCCAAGTCTTTTGGTGTTCGACCACGTCACCCGAAGGGCGGCGCTACTGCACCATGGCACAGATGAAGAGCGTCAAGGGTTACGTGAACAAGTTGTTGCGTGTCTAAAAGGGCCTGCGGGTACGCCGGGGTCTTCGCCTGGAAATCATCAAGCTCCCGAGGCGAGCATGACCAAGGAGGAGTTTGTTGCAGCAGTAGAAAAGACTAAGAAATACATACGCAGTGGGGATGTTTATCAGTTGGTCTTGTCCATTCGTTTTTCCGGAAAACATTCACTAAGTCCTTTTCAAATTTATCGGGCCCTTAGACTGCTAAATCCGTCTCCGTATATGTATTTTTTGCAGTTCGGCCAACTCAGTGTTGTAGGGTCCTCGCCGGAAGCGCTGGTGAGTCTAAAGGACAATGTTGTTTCCTTAAGACCAATTGCCGGTACACGCCCTCGCTGTGAAGACCCACACGCTGATCTGGAGCAAGAAAAGCACTTGCTCGCGGACCCAAAGGAAAGGGCCGAGCACGTAATGCTAGTGGATTTGGCACGAAACGATTTGGGTAGGGTTGCTACAGCAGGAAGCGTAACAGTGGATCCCTATTTTTCGGTAGAACGCTATAGCCATGTCATGCATCTGGTCAGCGGAGTAGCCGGTGAACTCGAACAAACCAAAGATGCTTATGATGCGTTTGCGGCTGCATTTCCTGCCGGTACGTTGGTGGGTGCGCCAAAGGTTAGAGCTATGGAGTTGATCCACGAAATGGAGCCCCATGGTCGAGGATTTTATGCGGGGACCGCTGGCTACTTTGGGCATGGTGGAAATATGGATCAAGCTATAGCCATACGTACACTGGTTTTTAACGGCGATCAGTACAGCTTTCAAGCTGGTGCCGGCATAGTAGCGGACTCGGACCCAGAGAAAGAGTATGAGGAAGTTTTGGCGAAGAGTCAGATTCTGAGGCAGGCCTTGGACATGGCTGAGGCGGGTCTATGAAGCCTAGATTGTTATTGATCGATAACTATGACTCTTTTACTTATAACTTAGTGCAGGGGTTTGAATCACTAGGTGCACAAGCGTTGGTTTACCGGAATGATCAAATCACAGTTCAGCAAGGGTTGGAGTTAAGCCCTAGCCACTTGGTCATTTCACCCGGTCCGGGTCGACCCGAGCAAGCCGGTGTTTCCATGGAAATGATTCGGGCTTTTCTGGGACGGTGTCCTGTCTTAGGGGTTTGTCTTGGACATCAGTCTCTGGTGGAGGCCTTAGGCGGAACCATTGTGTTGGCAAAAACTTTAATGCACGGAAAGACTTCTCTAGCGACCCATGATGGTGAGACACTGTTTCGAGGCTTAAGCAACCCACTGGAAGTTGGTCGCTATCATTCCCTTGCGGCGCTGGAAACGTCTTTGCCTCAGGAACTAGACATTTCGGCGCAAACCGAAGATGGTGAAATCATGGGAGTGCGACATAGGTCTTTACCCGTCGAAGGCGTTCAGTTTCATCCAGAGAGCGTACTCACCCCGGAAGGGGATCAACTAATGCAGAACTTTTTAGAACAAGGCTAAGGGTCATGAGCACAATAGACAACGATGCCCAATCGACACTCCAGGGGTTGTTAAACAACAATGATTTGTCCCAGTCCCAAGCAAGCGAATTGCTCACATTGCTAACGAATGAGGATCTCGATAAGAACCTGGCTGGAGACATCCTCAAAGCGATGGTTGCAAAAGGAGAAACCGCAGAAGAAATATTAGGATTTTCGTTCAGAATGCGAGAGTTGGCTCGCAAGCCGAGAATTAACACTAAAGACACCATGTTGGATGTGGTTGGAACCGGCGGCGACAGCTCTGGGAGCTTCAACCTCTCAACGGGCGCTGCCTTGTTGCTCGCCGCTTGCGGCAGGACAGTTGTTAAACATGGCAACAGATCCGTGACCAGTCGATCAGGTAGCGCCGACGTGTTAGAGAGTTTGGGATTGCCACTACCATTAGATGAAAAACAATCCGGGCAATGTTTAGATGCCACCGGGTTTACGTTCCTATTCGCACCTTACTATCACCCGGCGATGAAGGCGCTGGCCGAAGTACGGCGGGCCATCGGAATTCGAACCGTGTTTAATCTGCTTGGCCCGCTAACAAATCCGGCTCAGCCTGGCCACTTACTGCTGGGTGCTTACAGTCCTGGTGCCGCCCGAATCATGGCGGAGACCTTAGCGGGTGCGGGTGTTCAAAAGGCCTACGTTGTCCACGGAGAGCCTGGGTGGGATGAAGCAACACCTGTGGGTCCGTTTCTAACGTTCATTGTTAACCCAGGCAACGTTCGTTGTGAAACTCGTGACCCCGCGAATTATGGTTTGAAACGTTGTTCACCCGAATCACTTAGTGGTGGCGATGCAGACTCTAACGCCAAAGCCTTACAAAGCGTTTTCTGCGGAGAGGACCGTGGACCCCACCGTGACGCGTTACTTTTGGCTGCGGGCCTTGGTCTTGAATTAACAGATAAGGTTCCGGACATACGCCAGGGCATTGAAAAAGCAG
>JBCCFQ010000478.1:0-3843 GCA_039029655.1 Pseudomonadota bacterium
TGACTTATTTTGAGAAAAAAGGGGCACACAAGAACCTTGTCATGGCTCTAAGAGGCGTTCAAGCGGAGCGAAACTATCTGGCCCACAATTTGCACGCACTGTTTGCTGGCCTCGTCGGCGAGAGTATGACTCCCAGGGTGGAATTGCTCGAATCAAATGTCGATCTTTTCGTTCACAGGGTCGAACAACTCAAGCTGGATCTCCGGCATTTGGCCAGCGCGATAGAAGAGACTCACTGATTAAAGTACCCGACAATGACTTAATTTGAATTTGTTCTAGTCTTCATCTTCGTCATGGCAGCATTCGCCGTCCACGTGGGTGCAGCGATACTAGCGTACCTACTCATGGGCGCTTGGCTTGCGGCTGTTATGGTCTAGATTTCTTCTGCAACGTGCCCTTTTCGATGGTTTTGATCCTAAAATAGGGGACAGACCACGTTTTCTCCGGAACGGGCAAGTGCGCATTCTCAATATTCAGTGCTCGGCGGCAAAATTCTCGTCGCCCAAAGAATCGAGTAACTGATCGATTGTTGTCAGCACCACCTGGTTGTTGTTAGCACGGTTTCGAAGCAAAATAATGTAATTGACGTAGGTTGCTGCAACCTGTGGCTCCTTGCGAAGTGTGTCGATCGTTAACGACTTCATCAAGTTGAAGTTTGCATCAGCCGGAATCGGTATGTTGTCCTCTGTCCGGAGTGCTTCGATACGCGGCATCAAGTCAATTACCACATCCATAATGTCGGCTTCGAGTTCTCTCCGCCAGCGGTTCTTCGAATCCAGTAGTGCATGCACAGCGACCAGGCGTTCCCGCATAACCGTATCCTCAATCAAGCGAATATCACCGCTCACGATAAGCGCCGAGAGCGACTCAGTCTGCAACAGGACCGGATCGAATGTAATGCGCGTGAGATCCCGCCAGTCCGTTTCATTGGTAATTCGGTCGCTGTCCGAGCGTAGAATTGCGAGAAAGGATTCTGCAGTCTCGATCAACTCAGAATCTCGTTGAATAGTCTGAGCGAGCTCTTCTTTTGCTGCACTTAAGTCACTGCGCAGTGTGTTGAGATAGTACTGCTCTCTCGTTCGATCATCGCGTTCCTGCCACCATGCTTCGATCGCCAATGCAAGCAATATGCTGGAGATAATGATGATCCCCTCAACACCGAAACCCAGCCAAGACATTTGCCGTTTGCTCATATCAGAATTATCGCACGTTACTCCATGAGTTTTGGTACGACCGTCGGCGTTGCGCCGGCGATTGTGGTCCTCGCGACTCGGGGTAGCATCGTGAGCGGGGACCCCGGCGTAGTACTGTGCCTGGAATGCTATGTCTTAGCCATAGGATTGTTCGGATGTGTTGTCCAATCGGCTTTTTCTTGAGCCACGGGCAAACCGGTTCTCGGATCCACGCCCGACGTGAGTGGCTCCATGGTAATACAACCCTCAACGGGACAAACGCTGACACACAAATTACAACCAACGCATTCTTCGTCAATGACTTCAAATCGGCGCTGACCATTCACCGTATGGGTAATGGCTTGATGAGAGGTGTCTTCACAAACCACATGACAGCGACCACAGGAAATACACAAATCCTGATCAATGCGGGCCTTTTCCACATGATTCAGATTCAAGTACTGCCAATCCGTCACCGATGGCACGGCTTTACCCACCAAAGCACTCACCGAACTTAAGCGTTTATCGGCTAAAAATTGACTAAGCCCCTCGGTAAGATCATCGATAATCTTAAAGCCGTAGACCATCGCCGCTGTACACACTTGAACATTCTGAGCCCCGAGGGCTAAGTGATCCACAGCATCACGCCAATCTGAAATCCCACCAATACCCGAAATCGGAATATCAGCGGTTTCTTTGGTTCGAGCAATCTCCGCAATCATATGTAACGCAATGGGTTTGACCGCCGGTCCACAATAACCACCGTGAGAACCCATCCCATCTGTGGCTGGATACATAGTCAGCGAGTCGTAATCCACCCGCATGATGGAATTCATCGTATTAATAAGCGAAACGGCGTCGGCACCACCCTGCCGGGCCGCCCGCGCTGGGGGCAAAATATTAGTCACGTTAGGCGTGAGTTTGACGATGACAGGAACTTTGGCGTACTTCTTACACCACTCCGTGGCCATTTGAATGTATTCAGGCACCTGACCCACCGCCGCACCCATGCCGCGTTCCGACATCCCATGGGGACAACCAAAATTGAGTTCAAAGGCATCGGCGCCGGTATCTTCGATCATCGGCACAAAATGAGCCCACTTTTCTTCTTCCATGGGCAACATAACTGAGGCCACCAGGGCGCGATCAGGCCAGTCGCGCTTTATCTGACGCATTTCGTCGAGATTCGTTCGAAGGGGACGATCGGTAATGAGCTCAATGTTATTGAAACCCATGACCCGACGATCATTGCCGTGGTTTGCACCATATCGAGGACCATTTACATTAACGATGGGTGGATCCTCGCCTAAGGTTTTCCATACGGCACCACCCCAACCTGCTTCAAAGGCACGATTGACGTTATAGGCCTTGTCCGTTGGTGGGGCGGATGCCAACCAAAAGGGGTTGGGTGAAGATATTCCTAAAAACTCTGATTTCAAATCGACCATGGCATCGCCTCAGAACTCGATTTCGACAAGAACTCGTTGATGTTGATCGCGGCAATCTTGCCGTCTTGAACGGCTGACACCGTCAAATCCTCGCCTCCGGCAACGCAATCCCCACCAGCCCAAACTCTCGGGACACTGGTTCGTCGTTCTTCCGTCACTTGAATTCGATCACCATCCAATTTCAACACAGCATGGGTCTCGCCCAATTCTTCCCAGGTAACCCGCTGTCCAATGGCTTTAAACACAACATCTGCTGGCAAAACCGATGTTTCATCCGTTACTTTTAGCCTGCCGTCGGAACCTTGTTTGGTATACGCAAACTCAACACCAGTCACATGACCGTTGTCCGCGACAATCTGTTTGGGTGTTTGCCAATACCTCATGGCCACACCTTTGGTCTGCGCGAATTCCTGTTCGTATTCGCTGGCACTCATTTGTTCTTTTCCTCGGCGATAGACAATCGAAACTGTTTCAGCCCCCAATTGTTTACTTTGAACCGCGACATCCACAGCGGTCATACCACCACCGATAACCACAACATTACGACCAACAGGCATGTCTGTAAGATCATCCGATTGACGTAGCTCCGCGATATAATCCACGGCATCCAACACACCAGCAACATCGTCGTTGTCTAGGCCTAGATCGTTAACACCATCCAGCCCAAAGCCGAGAAACAAGGCATCGAACTTATCTAGTAGTGTTCCGAGCTCGAAATCCTTGCCCAATGCTTCATGATGCTCGACAGAGATACCTCCGATACCCAAAAGATAGTTCACCTCTCGCTGAGCGAAGCTATCCACAGTTTTGTATGCCGCAATACCGTACTCGTTAAGACCACCCAATTTGCCGCTCTTATCGAACACCGTCACTTGGTGCCCAAACATGGACAATCGATGGGCACAGGACAATCCAGCCGGGCCACCACCCATCACGGCAATGTGTTTGCCCGTATCCGGACCTCGATCAAACAGTTGCTTGTTTGCGTTGATGACCGGATCAGTTACATAGCGTTGCAACAAGCCGATACGTACCGGTTGTTCCTCATGGGTATTTCTGACACACACTTGTTCGCAGAGCACCTCGGTAGGACAGACACGGGCACACATACCCCCCATGATGTTTTCCTTAAAGATAGTATGTGCGGATCCTGTTATGTTGTCGCTGCGTATTTTCTGAATAAAACCTGGGATATCGATGTCCGTGGGACAGGCCGTTGTACA
>JBCCFQ010000479.1:0-3840 GCA_039029655.1 Pseudomonadota bacterium
CCACACTTGCCTTCGCCGCATTTGCCTTCGCCTTCAGCTTTGTCGCCGCCGCACTTGCCTTCGCCGCATTTGCCTTCGCCTTCAGCTTTGTCGCCGCCGCACTTGCCTTCGCCGCACTTGCCTTCACCTGCGTCGGCCACCATGTAGCCGGACCCAAGTGCAGTAAGACCGAAAGGGCTGGTTTCGGCGTTTGCAGTGCTGATGCCTGCCAACGATGTTGCTAAAGCCGCGCCAACGGCCAATGAAACTGGTTTGAGAGATTTAGATTGAGACATGATAATGGACACTCCTAACGATACACCCCACCGGTGGGGAACCTAACCAAACAAGCAGGACACACTCCCTGCTCTCCTGGGAAAAATAAACTGATTTTCTCGACGTATGGTCATCTTTTCGCAAAATTTCGGGTTTTGGATTTTAGATATCCCAGACGACCGAGGATGACATTCGTTTTTGCACTTCTTGGGCGCTTTCAGCATCGCCGCCCACAACCACTATGCTACCCCCATTGAAGGGTAACACCGTACCTACATAGCCTTCCTCATCAATATGTTCCGGCTTTTCAACAGTTTCACCTGGCAACAATAATACGGTGACTGGACCCTTCTCGGTCTGAGTAATAAGGTGAGTCACCATTCTGCCGCGAAACGGGCAGGCTTTGATATAAGTCACCTCGCCAAGGTCACCTTGAACACGAACACCCGTTCTCTGTGCTACCTGAATAACCTTAGTCTTGGGTACAGCAGCGGTGAATGCAAATGCACCTGGTTCATGTTCTACGTGGGCGATGATGTCCTTTGCCCAGCTTTCTTCGTTGGCACCTTGCCAAGACAAAAACGACGCAGCCAGAACAAGCAAGACGCTTGCCGCCATGGCAAAGGGTATGAAGCGGTTAGAGGTTGGTTGCCGATCTGACCCGGGGAATTTCACAACCGTATCAGAGTAATCAATGTCCATTAGCTCACTGGCACTTGGAGCATCGACTTTTAGAGCCTGCATTAACAAGCTGTCTAGCCTTTGACATTCCATCTGAAACTGACGACAAGTGTCACACCCGCTAAGGTGGTTGACCACCTCGGGCACGGTGCAATCTGGATCAGCACCCAAAAATTCCTGACACTCGTTACAATTTAAGTCTTTCAACAAACTTACTCTTGAACAAACGCTGGAACTCCATCTGATTCCAGCACGGCACGCAATTTCTTACGTGCCCTAAAAAGTCTAGTCAACACAGCGCCGGGTTTGATTGCCATAATCTTGGCAATTTCATCCGTGCTGTGACCCATTAGAACCTGGAGAACCAGTGGTTCCCGATAGTCGTCTTCCAAACGCATCAGTGCTTCTCGCACGTCATCCACGTCTGTGTTGGACTTCACCGATAAACTCTCATCAGCACCCTGATCGACGTTATCGATATCTACCGTCTGCAACCTTTTTCGCTCAAAGACACGAGCATTTTCCCTGCGGACAATCGTTAACAACCATTGCTTGGCAGAGCCCTCATCGTTTAGGCGATCAAAGGCCTTCCAGGCTCTGAGCAAACTCTCCTGAACCACATCCTCTGAATGAGCCCGGTCACGGCTCAACCAAAAAGCGTAACGGAACAAATCCTGGGTGTACTGACCCACCACGGCTTCGAACCGTCTCCGTTTAGCGGCTTCATTTGAGCTATCACTCATTCACTAAAGACCTGCACCGAATCGGATTTATTACCATCTACTCAGGAATTACTTGGAAAGCACTGTTATTAGAGGGAGAATCTAGAAGTTAGTTTGTGTTATTAAGGAAATATTATGCCTGATCGGGCCCATGGCAGCTATCCCAGCACCAGATTACGCCGGATTAGATCCCAGGCCTTCAGCCGTCGTTTGGCCCAGGAAACGGCCCTAACCGTAGACAGCTTGATTCAACCGTACTTCGTATTACCGGGTTCAGGCGCTCGGGAACCCGTTGCGTCCATGCCGGGAATTGAAAGATTATCTATAGATCAACTACTTACGGAGTGTGAAGGCTTGTTGGAGCTTGGCGTCCCCGCGGTGGCCCTGTTTCCTGTCACTCCACCGGACTTGAAGACACCGGACGCCGAGGAAGCATTCAACCCCCAGGGGTTGGCCCAACAGGCCGTGGCCAGGCTTAAGCGGGAGCTGCCGGACCTGGGTGTCATCACCGATGTGGCCCTGGACCCCTTCACCAGCCATGGTCAGGACGGCCTGGTGGATTCTGACGGATATGTACTGAATGATGAGACCGTGGCGGTTTTGGTCAAACAGGCCCTATCCCACGCCGAGGCGGGCGCCGATGTGGTGGCACCCTCAGACATGATGGATGGCCGGATTGGCGCGATTCGCCAGGAGCTGGAGTCCCAGGGCCATGTGAACACCCAAATCCTGGCCTATTCCGCAAAATACGCCTCGCATTTTTATGGCCCATTTCGAGACGCCGTTGGATCTGGTGCAAATTTGGGGAAAAGTAGCAAAGACAGTTACCAGATGGATCCTGCAAACACCGATGAGGCATTACGAGAAGTAGGGTTGGATATCCAAGAAGGCGCGGACATGGTGATGGTCAAACCGGCCTTGCCTTATCTAGACATCATCCGACGTGTCAAAGACACCCATAAGGTTCCAACACTGGCCTATCAAGTCAGCGGTGAATACGCCATGTTGGCGGCTGCGGGTGAGCGAGACTGGTTGGATCGAAAGGCCACCATTTTGGAATCATTGCGCTGTATAAAAAGGGCAGGCGCCGATGCAATCTTGACTTACTATGCCGCCGAGGTAGCGAGGTGGCTAAAAACTTGAGCTTTTCCAGTCAACAATTTGCTGTGGTTGGCCACCCCATCAACCACAGCAAATCTCCAATGATTCACCGAGAATTTGGCCAGCAATTTGGACTCGACCTTCATTACGGCATGATAGACGCCACCGAGTCGGACTTTTTTTCCACCGTGAGAGAGTTTTTCAAGCAAGGGGGCGAAGGGCTAAACGTAACGGTCCCACACAAGGCGCGTGCTGCCGAAATTTCAGACACACAATCCGATCTAGTTTCCAGTATTGGCGTTGCCAACACGCTGGGCTTAAACAGTTCGGGACACATCTGGGCAGACAACACCGATGGTCTTGGCTTGGTTGTGGACCTAACTCGAAACTATGCGGTGGAAATCCAGGATAAGAACATACTGATCTTAGGTGCCGGTGGCGCCGCTCGAGGAATCCTGCTCTCTTTGCTGCAAGAAGAACCCAAACAACTGGCGGTTTTTAACCGAACCTATCAACGAGCTCGCCAATTGGTCTTGGATTTAACCGATGGAAGCCGTGCAATAGTCGCGGGGGAACAAGACCTTTTGGATGTGTCTTGGGATCTCATCATCAATACAACAGCAGCAGGTCTTAACAACCAGCGACCAAACCTACACGAGTCGGTAATCAACCATGAGACGGTTGTCTACGACCTGCAATACGGTGACGCCGCAAAACCGTTGTGTGTCTGGGCCCACGAATTAGGCGCCGCCAAAACCCTAAATGGCTGGGGCATGCTGGTGGAGCAAGCGGCTCGCTCGTTTGAACTGTGGCATGGATTGAAACCGGACACTTCGGCGATGTTGGGGATGGCTAATGGATAAGTTGCAAGTTTTTAGTTTCTAGTTTCAAAAGATGGTGTTTGGAACTTGCTAGGGACTGGTCCGATTTCATGGTGTCTAAGCAAGGCGCATATAGCTAGGCTTCGGGCTTCGGGCTTCGGGCTTCGGGCTTCGGGCTTCGGGCTTCGGGCCAAAGACTAGTCATGATTCTCAAGCAGGTCTACCGATCTGGAGACCTGGGGCCCGAGGTCAGAAGCCCG
>JBCCFQ010000480.1:0-3828 GCA_039029655.1 Pseudomonadota bacterium
CAGGTGTTAGCAGCGACGATGTGGCCTACTCCCTGGAAGCTAGCCTTTCTGGTATTGAAATGACCCAGTATCGCGAAGACGATTCGCTGATACCCGTAACGCTACGTACCGTAGAAGCCGATAGAGAGAGCATTCAGAAATTAGACGGCATGACGGTCTATGCCCAATCCTCTGGACAAACCGTACCGCTTCGGCAAGTGGCCGATGTTCGACTCACTTTCGAACCAGGCAAGATAGAAAGACGGGACCGAGAGCGTACTTTAACGCTACAGGCGCAGCTTGACCCGGCAACATCCGCCGCTGAGGTCAATACCGTCTTGATTCCCCAGCTTGAAGCCTTAGCGGACACATGGCCTAAAGGATATGGCTTTGAACTGGGTGGTGAGTCAGAGTCTTCCGGTGACGCCAATGCAGCCATTGCCGACAAACTTCCCTTGGCGTTGATGTCTATTCTGCTGCTGTTGGTGATTCAATTCAATTCACTGAGACGCCCGGTCATCGTTCTCACCACAATTCCATTGGGTCTAATCGGTGTAACTATTGGTTTACTGTTGGCCAACTCTGCCTTTGGATTTTTTACTATCCTCGGGATCATTTCCCTGGCGGGCATCATCATCAACAACGCCATAGTCTTGCTGGATCGCATCAAGATACAGTTGGCCGATGGGGACGAGCATCACCAGGCGATTGTCAATGCATGCATTCAAAGACTCCGACCCATCATGCTCACCACCGGTACGACTGTGTTAGGCATGATGCCGTTATGGTGGGGTGGCACCGCTATGTTTAGACCCATGGCCGTTACAATCATCTTTGGTTTATTGTTTGCGACACTGCTGACTCTGTTGGTGGTGCCCGTAATGTACAGCGCCTTTTTTAGGGTGAAATTTTCTAATCAGGACTACTGAAGTTGACGTAAAAGTTGCTGTACCGTCCGATCCGAGGGATACAGGCTCACTAGCTTGTCCGTATAGGTCTTCGCTCGACCCAACTCCCCCACATCACGCAACATGGTTGCTAGTCCGAGCAAAATATCTTTGTTGTCGGGCCAGCGTTGATGAGCCGCCTCGAGTTCTGTAATGGCCGCAGCACTATCACCATAGCTGTTGTAGGCCACCCCCAACACATAAGCATAGTGAGAGCTGTCTGGAGCCAAATCGCGAGTTGTTTTGAACGCAGCCAAAGCCTGCTGGTGTTTGCCTTGTCTGACCAAAGACAGTCCGAAGGCATAACGTAGGGATGGATCACGAGAATTCTGTTCGATCCCCTTATTGAGAAGCTGCTCCACCTCCTCCTCACGTCCCGCTTGCTTGTATAGATCCGCGAGGTTTACGTAGCTTGGCGCAAACCAAGGCTGTTTTTGAATGGCCTTTTGATACGCGGCCACGGCACCTTGCAAATCACCTTGACTAGAATACACCCGGCCTAAGTTGAATTGCGCCTCGGCGCGATCGGCGTGAAGATTTTGAGCAACCACGTACTCTGTAAGGGCCTGATCAAAGTCTTCCAGTCGCCCAGCAGACATACTATCTCGTGGCACATCAAGCAAACTGTTGACGGCGGCCAACCGCACCGCTTTTTGTTCATCTCGAAGCAAAGCACCTATGGTTGCCATGCGTTGATTCCTTTGCACCAAGGCACCCGCGTCTGCCGTTGCCATTCGAACCAGGGAATCAGCATCCGATACCAATGGATTCAGTAAGGCAGTCAACACAAAAGGTTGACTTGCATTCAGCATAGACACGGCGGTGGCACGGACGATGCCGGGTTGGCTCTCATCCTCAATCAGTCGTCGCAGCTCAGGTTGCGCCCCGGCCTCTTCCTGATGAGCCCCATGAAGAACTTCACCGTAGTGGGTCTGCTCCGGATCCCCATACCAAGTCTCAACCTGGGCCATCGCCCACTCCACGGATTCATCTTCATGACATTGGTTACAGGCGTTAGGGGAACCCGTGGCTTGTGTTACATGAGGCCTAGGAATACGGAAACTGTGATCGCGGCGATCATCCACCACCATATACGTTCGACTCGGCATGTGACACGAGACGCATTGGGCAGCTTCGGAATCAGACTCGTGGCGATGATGGGTGGGCTGATCAAACTTTTCAGCTAAGTGACACTGCCCGCACAAGCCGTTCCCTACAACTCGGGTCTTAAGAGTGTGTGGGTTGTGGCAGTCGGCACAACTGACACCAGCCTGATGCATGGCAGATTGCAGAAACGACCCGTACACATAGACTTCGTCAAGAATCTGGCCATCACTAAAATAATGCGCCGGATCCAACAATGAAGGCCGATGAGTATTCAAAAAAGCATCGGCGCTGTGACCCTCTTGCAAGGTAGACCGGCGGGAGTGACAGCCCGCGCACCGATTGATTTCGTTTTTGTTTGATGCCGAGCCTATTCCCTCAGCGATGCCGGTGTTCGCATTCATGACCCAGGTTACATCCCGCTTAAGACCAGCGATAAGCGGTGCGCTATCTAAACCACCCGTTTTGGCCTCCTGAACGTGGAGAGACCCGGGACCATGACAGGACTCGCAAGACACGTTGTGCTCGGACCAACGGGTATCAAAGGTGTCAGTGGCCGAATCATAGTTCTTACGCACATCGGTGGAGTGGCATTCAGCACACATGTGGTTCCAATTGTGCATTGGACCCGTCCAATGCAGCGGGTCTTTGTGATTGATCTCCTCATCTGGATACAGGTGAAACCAACGCTGTCCACCCAGCTCATTTGAACGCGTATCCCACGCGAGAATCAAAGCTTGTAAGCGGCCCTTCGGAAATCGAACCAAGTACTGTTGTAGTGGTTCCACACCGAAGGTGTAAGCAATCTGGAAATCCTGAAGCTCACCGTCCGCACCTTCGGTCCTCACCCAATATTCACCATTTTTCCGAAAAAAATTTGAAACAACGGCACCTTGAACGTGGTTCGCTTGATCAAAATCGCCTAGTACGGTTTTCTCGTTGGCCGGGGCCATGGCCAAATCATGATGTGACGAACGCCACTGCTGATACTCAGGCTCGTGACATTCGGCACAAGCTTGCCCCCCAACATAAACCGGCGATTCGACCGTTGCAGAATCTTTTGACTCTTGCTCGGTACAAGCCGTCACCAGCAAAGAAACGACTGCAAGAAACAAAGTACGCTTCATGCTCACCCAATCCACCTTCAGTGGCGACATTATGCCAGAGGCCCAGATTCTTATTTGCCCTACCGCAACCATCCGGGTAAGTTTGACCCTGGTTCAAGGTAACATTGAATGAAAACACCACCGCAACTTGATTTCGACCAAAGCTATGCTTGGTTTTTTGACATTGACGGCACTTTACTCGAATTCGCTGAGACACCTGAGCAAGCCCACGTGTCAGAGAATTTGCGAGAGTTGCTAAGCCGCGTTCAACAACACGCGGATCAAGCCTTAGCCTTAATCACCGGCCGGTCCATTGCCAGTGCTGATTCCCTGTTTGCCCCACTCAAACTACCCACAGCCGGGCAGCACGGTTTCGAGCGTCGGGGCCCACAAGGCAAACTGCACTATCTTGGTGCAAACTCCTTACCCGAGGACGAACTTCAAGCCATTCTCGCCATCGAGAATCGGCATCCTGGTACATTAATTGAAAACAAAGGGGGCTGCGTTGCCGTTCACTACAGGCGGGTGCCAGAACTGGGCGAAAGCGTTATTCAGCTGGTAGAAGACATTGCAGCAAGCCTAAAGCCTGACTACGAAACTCTGAAAGGCAACAATGTCATCGAAATCAAACGCGCCAATTGTAATAAAGGACATGCGGTGAGGGCTTACATGGAACGCGAACCGTTTCTAGG
>JBCCFQ010000481.1:0-3817 GCA_039029655.1 Pseudomonadota bacterium
CAACCGAACTCATACTGCGACCCTGTAAGAAGACTGGACGGGCGGAATCAGGCCATCGATTACTTTTGCGGAACTGAGCACACCTGGAACACCTGCACCAGGATGAGTACCAGCACCAACCAAATACAGGTTACGCAAGCCCTCGGCTTTGTTGTGAAACCGAAACCATGCCGACTGCCTAAATAGCGGGGCTACTGAAAAACCTGCCCCCGCCGTGCTTAGGTAGTCGTGTTGAAAACTCTCCGGGGTCATGAAGAAGTCTGCGGTAACGTGCTGTTTTAGATTTGGCAACATTGTCTTATCAAGGGCATCAATGATTCTGGCCTGAAGCCTTGGACCCTCTTGAGACCAATCGACATTACCGGTGAGATTGGGTACAGGTGCCAGCACATAAAATGAGTCACAACCTGGCGGTGCAAACGAGCTGTCCGTCGCCGTCGGTCGATGCACGTACAGCGAGAAATCGTCTGCCAAGATCTTTTTGTCGAAAATGTCCGAAAGCAATTCCTTATAACGCTGACCTAGCCATATCGTGTGATGCGCCACGTCGTCATATTGCTTTGTGGTCCCAAAGTAGAGCACAAAAAGACCCATGGAGTACTCGGCCATTCGCCGCTTCAACCGCAGACTCGCGGGTTGTGCCTCATCGTCGATCATATTTTGGTAGAGAAATGTTGGATCGGCATTGGAGACAACAACATTCGCTTTGATTCGTTCGCCATCGTCTGTCTCAACACCAACGGCAGACCCGTTTTCAACGAGTACGCGTCCCACGGTAGTGTTTAATCGGGTTTTTATGTTTTGCTCGAGCATGAGCTTGGACATGCCGTCTACCAAAGCCCCGGTTCCGCCCATGGGAAAGTGGATACCCCAGCGTCGCTCTAAGAAATGAATCAAATTATAGATACAGGTTGTGCTGAATGGGTTTCCCCCTACTAACAGTGGTTGTATTGAGAACGCCTGTCTCAACTTGTCGCTCTTGATGTACCGACACACTAACTGCCACACGCTTCGATCAGCCCGCAAGCGCAACAAAGCCGGAATTTGGCTGAACATGGTTTTTACGGAGTGAAAGGGTTGATCCGACAGCTGAGCAAACCCAACATCAAAGATCGCCTGTGACTGTTCAACCAGTCTTTTGTACCCCTCTACGTCGGGAGGGCTGACTCTTTCGATTTCACGAATGGTCGATTCGTATGTGCCACCGTAGTCAAAAGTGCTCCCGTCAGAAAACTGGAACCGATACCACGGATCCAGAGGCACCAGCTTGACGTAGTCCTCAAGCTTTTTGTCAAACAATGAAAACAGCTCTTCGAATAAAAACGGTGCTGTAATAACGGTTGGACCCGCATCATGCCGGAATCCTTGGTGTTCGAAAACCTGAGCACGGCCACCCAAGCGAGACCCCCGGTCGAGTAACGTCACCTCATAGCCCTTGGCGCGAAGCCTAAGTGCAGCCGCCATGCCACCAAAGCCGCCACCGATCACGATTGCGCGGGTCACATCAATTGCTCCAGTTTGTCGAGCAGAACTTCTACTACATTGAGTATTGGTAGTCCGCTGTGACGGGGCAGATTTTGAGCAGCGCGCGCGGATCGTATTAACGCCGTAAGCGCGTGGTAGCTTGCGGCAAGCTTCGGATTGTTTATCCCTGATGCTTTAAAGACATTTACGGCATTCAGGCAGGCGGACTGGGTATCTGTGCCGCTGTCGATCAGGGCATCATCAATGTCGTCGGCAATTTGATAGGCGATTGCCAGTTGGGTAGCGGCTTGTCGCGCAAACGGTTTGTAGCTCGAAAGATTGGCAACAACCAGAGCCAGTTCGATGGGCAGCCCCAACAATGGCCCTGACTTCTCCGACGCTACTTTCTTATACGTAGTGAAATCGGGGATGTGTTGTTTGTATCGGATGTCTAACGCCTGTCCGTGTATGACGCGCGCGGTCTGCTTATGCATGGTCGAAACCAGCAGCCCAACCATCTGACTGGAACTGATAGTGGTGACCGCCTCGTACGCTGCAGAAATCAACAAGTCGCCTGCACAAGTTGCTACGTCATCACCAAAAGAAACCCATAGAGACTCGCGCCCACGCCTGCGGGTGCTACGGTCTTGAATGTCGTCGTGAATTAATGATGCGTTGTGTAACAATTCAGCCGCGCTGGCAATGCACACAGCATCTGATGTAGACAAGTCCAGCGCCGAAGCGGCCTCTAATGCCATCGTGGCTCTAGTACGGCCACCCCCCGATGCAAAGTGGCTGCGAACCGCTCGATGCACCTGGGTCGTCACCTGTCCGGGAGTCGGTTCCGCCAGTTTGGACATTGCAGCGTCAACAAGCTTAACCGCTGGATTTTGCGGGGCTATGGGCTTCAAAGGAAAGTTAACAACAGCGCTCATAGTGACCTCTGACCTCAGGAGGGCGCGGTGAGATACACCGCGCCCGTTTAACCACGGATTTACGCGATGGCAGGTTGTTCTTCTGAATCGCGAACGGCCGCTAACCAAATCGCCACACCAAACGCGATTTTGTTGACGAAGTCAGCAATGTTGTAGATTGCGTTGAGCGAGTTTGCGTCGATGCTCCCCATCATGTATCCAAACACGTAACCAATTGGGTAAATTGCCCAGCCGATGGTCACAATCAGTCTTAGGGTTTTGAACGCCGACTGACACGCTGCGTTGCCGCTGTTGGCGTTGATCTTGCTGGCCTCACCCACAAAGATTTCGTAGATGATGTAGATCCAACCGATCATTCCAATCACGAACCCTGGCGTCGCGCCGATGGCTCCGATCTCACCGAGGTAACCTCCAACCAGCATGACCACCGAGGCCACGAGCAAACGCCAGAACAGCGCCGCGGGAACCACCGCGATGGCAGCGAGAATCAGGTAGAACTCCACAATTTGCAGCGGCACCGTCAGAAGCCAGTCGATGTACCGGTACACCGTCGGACTCGCGCCGGTGGCAACCCACACGTCTCGCATATAAAAGTAGTGAACTGCAGCTATGCCTGTGACGAGTCCAGCGACGGTCAATGAAGTTCTCCATTTACCCTGAACCCTGCCTCTTTCCAAGAAAAAGAACACTGTTGCTGCAACCATGGCCATGGAAATCAGCCAAAAACTCACGCCGACTAAATCGTTCGGCTCTAGGACTTTGTCCATTGTTTTCCTCCAGATGGGCCTTCGCCCGCGGTTTTTACAATTTCTGTTATCAGGCAAATCGCCTTGAAATTAGGTCGGTCAGATGCGAGTATCTTTCCAAGTTTTGTCGAAGTCTTAGCTTCAATTCTCTCGCAATCCGCCAAAAGCGTCGAGATTTTGTCTAATAACTAGGTGCTTTGTCAAGGTTTTTTAGAGATTTTGACTTCGAAAAATTTAGACATCCCGTAAATTCGGGTAGATTAATCAACTTTTTTGAGACAATACATAGACATGACGACTGGAAGCCATTACGCCATCGGGACGGCCGCGAAACTGATTGGCATCACACCCCACACCCTCAGGAAGTGGGAGGATCGATATGACGCGGTCAAACCAATGCGTACGGAAGGCGGAGATCGTCGATATTCCGTAGAGGACATTGAGCGTTTGGCGCAACTGAAAGAGCTCGTTGACGCCGGTCATCCCATCAGTTCCGTGGCAACTTTGACGGAGGAAGCCTTGGGAAAGCTGTTAAACAGCAGGCCCAGAACTCGTGGGGATGCCACGGAATCAAAAGTAATCGTTGGAGTTTTGGGTTCACAGTTAGCAAAGGAACTGGAGCGGAACCAGACGCGAATGCCCGGCGTCACTATAGCCGCAATCGCAACTCAC
>JBCCFQ010000482.1:0-3816 GCA_039029655.1 Pseudomonadota bacterium
CGGGTCTTTGTTTATGCGAATAATGTCTTTGACGATAGGGCCAGAACAGAATCCAATTTCGTCAACATCAACGCGGATTCAACCAGGACTGAGTTCAATCCTGGATTCTTAAGAATCAACAAACCTAGAATCGTTGGCGCCCAAATCGAGTTCGGATTCTAAAGGGTACGACCAAAGCGTAAGAAAGGAATGGCCTACTTCGAGCTATCTCCAAGTAGGCCATTGTCGTTGCGTTTGCCGTAATACAAAACTAATCCCCATCCATGCTGTTAAACCCTAAGCTCAGATCAGCAATCTGAGCCGATTCTTTTACCAAATCAGACAAGCGCTGCAGCTCCGTGTAGAGCAGCTGAAGAACCTCCGGGTTCTGAGTGTCGAGAAGATTCGACGCCGAGACTTCGATGCTGTCTAAAGTTTCTAGGATCTGGGCGGTGCGTTGCTCTATGTCGTCGCTGAGCTGGTCCGCCTGATGCACCCTTCGCAAGTAGTCGAGCCAACCGTAGTCCGTTTCTAAGTCACCCCCAGTCAAAAACAGCTGCAACGTCCTTACGTTGGTGACCAGGTTCTCCACCGAGTGTTCTGAACCCCACGATTCCAGACCTTGCACACCAACATTCAATGGACGTTGGATTTTCTTGCTGGTTATGTACTCTAGTTCAGTTGCTAGACTCTCTACAACCAGGGTCAGGACAGAGGCTTGATCGACAAAGGTACCTCGTGCGCCAGTAAAATCCTTAAACGTTTGACCATCATCGGACCATGCATCGGCCAAGTGGTTTGTTATGCTGGCCAGGTTGCTGGAAATGCTTTTGAGGGTCGGACATAGAGTCGTGGAATCGCGGTCTTCGTTTGCCTCAAACAGCAAAAACACCAATGCGGGTATGCCTTGGGCACCTACGTTCCCCTCGGCCACCCGTACTTCTGTCACGTCACTGCCCAAGACAAGTAAACCATCAACGCCTTTTTCGACGGCGTTATTGGCATCCGGAAAAAACTGAATTCGCAACCGATTGTTCTGCTCTTCGCTGGGCCCAAAGCGGACAATCTCGATGGCTTGCCAGGCGGACATCAAACTGCGCCAGGGGCCATGTAACTGTGTAAGCTCAGGTTGCTCCGAGTCAGTGGAGCAAGTTTCCTCCACTGCCACAACAAACCCCTCGGACTCGGCGTGAAGTTTGGCATAGGCCGGAGAAATAACGCCTTTGCCCAACGACTCAAACAACTGACGTTGCTCTTGGGTCTCGCTTCCCAGAGGGCCCAAGGGCCCTGGGTCAGCACAAGCAATCAATCCGAGAATGGTTCCAGCGGTGAGTAAGCGGTACATTGGTAGACGTCCTGTCATGACTTAGGGTAAAGACTGCTCTGTGTCCTGTCTCAAATCGCCAGAAGACAGCCCCAAACCAGCGATGGCGGCTTCAATGTGTTTTGTTTGCTGCGCTAACGCCCGGATGGCGCCACTCACATTTGGTTCGCCGATACCACCTTGAATCTGTTTATCGAAAGGGTTGCCAGCTTTTGCTTCGGCATCAATCACGCTGACTTTGATCATGGAGTCCTCGATGGCCTGGGACAGGGACAGCGCTTCAGCATGTAAGCCTTCGCCACGCAGCAGATCATCGATACCAACACCGGAAATGACCTCACCATCAATTCGCCGATACTCGCCAAGAAAACTGTTGGCAATGCCTTTGGCATTCAGAAAAATATCCCGATGGGTGTTGTCTGAAAAACACGAATGCTCATCTTCCTGACTGTTGGTCAGCAAGGCGATATTCATTCGCTCTCCGGCTAACTCACCAAAACTCAGCCGACCCATGCCCTCCAGCATCCGTGACAGCGAAGCGTCGCCGCCGTTGACAAAGTTAGCGTAGTGATTGATTGGGCTATTCGGACTCCATGCATCCGCGACGGCTTTCAAATCTTCAATTAACAAATCCGTAGCGATCGCAAGATAACTACCACGCCGTTGGCAGATTTCGACCGGTTGGGTATTTCCGACGCCACTGGTACATTGCATGTCTGTCGCAAAATCCGATACCGGTCTTTGTCCAGCACCGGCATCTCGTGGCCCACTCCCAGATCCGTCCTGGTTTAGATCCTGACCCCACAATAAAAATTCAATAGCATGATAACCGCTGGTTACATTTCGTTCGTCGCCGCCCAACTCAAAGTTACCTCGAATGGTTTCCTCGGTGATGGCAAGACTCAGGTCTGCAATGATGCTACCGTTGATGTTCGAGGTTGAGCCCGGGATCTCGGGACCGCTGTCTCCGTCCACGGTATCGGCTACATAATCAATCAAAGCCTCACCTAAGGGCCAGGCGTTAATATGACCCTCGGGTCCCTCCCCGTCCTCGCCGAGGGTACCATCTGATCGCAGCGCATCTATAGGTCCACCCCGAAAGCGATACACTTCCGTCTGTCCATAGGGTTCTCTAGCGGCCAGCCACGCCTGTTGCGCCGATTCAAGATGTTCATCGGTGGGTTCATTTATCAAACGGTTAACCGCATCTCTCAAGTCCAAAGCTGCCAAGTAGGAGTCCGTGTAGGACGCGTAAGCAATATTTGCATTTGTTTTAAGTACGTCCTGGCGAAGCGCGGTGTTGATCAACGGCGCGTCAGGCTCCTGCTTGGGCGCTTCGCTACACCCTGCAGCCAGTACAAACACAGCAACACAGGTAAGCCCTTTATGACTCCACATAATCACACCTTTTTACAGTTTTAAAGAGACAATCGTAACCCAAGCGTGAGAGTTCGATCCTTGTTCGGTCTTGCTCCATAAGGCGTTCTCGCCGATATACTGACGTTGTCGAATACGTTTTCCAGAGTTAGATTCCATACCAACTTATCATTTTGTCGCCAGCGGCTTGAGACATCTACCACGGACAAAGACTCAGTCTGTTCAAAAGCACCGCAACTACCTCGAATACACGTCTCATCGACAAAATTGTAGGATACATATGTGTCCCACCGCTCCGCCTCGACACCGAAACTCAGAAGCCCCTGATTCTCGGGTATATAGGGCAACGGATCCCCAGCCATTACGGCGCCAAAAAAATCGGTACTAGCGATGTCACTGTCGAATTCTCCGTCAATGTGGGTAAACGTCAGTTGCACAGGAAACTGCAGCGTTTCGTCTTTCCCCATGACATAGCCAACCTGTAATTCAAGACCCTGCACCGTTGCAGCATCCCCATTGAATGCGTCCCCCACTTCGCAGTCGATACCCGAAGACACAGTACACGTCCCCAACAGGTTGTCGTAATCCGTTAAAAAATATGCGGCGTCTAACACAAAAAGTTCGGTGGAGAATCGAGCGCCAAATTCATAATTGATGCTCTCTTCTTCCCGGACGCCCGGTGCATTGGTCGGTGCGGAGAAGCCTTTGTGGGCACCACCGTATAGCGACAAGCCGCCGCTAAAGTCGTACACAAATCCGATTCCCGGAATGAAAACATCTGTGCTATTGGAGCGACGATCTCGCACGTTGGCCTCTGTCCGGACTGATGGATCGGCTGTTTCGCCCAGTCGGGTTTCGAATCTAATTCGATCTTGATCAATTCGCTCGAAGCGTAGACCTGGCGCTAGTGTCAGACGACCAATCTCTATCTCATCTCTCACCCACGCCGCCCACACTCTCGCATCTTGTTCTTGGTTGCCGGCGTTCCCCAATAAACCAAGATCGTCAAGGATGAGGGCACCACCCAGCTGTGTATAAGTGCTGTTTCGCTGCAGCCGCTCGGAGTGATCAAAGTGACGTTTGATGCCAAAGACGATGTTGTGGCTGACACTACCCCATTCAGAGCTTATTGCAGC
>JBCCFQ010000483.1:0-3810 GCA_039029655.1 Pseudomonadota bacterium
CCGTGCTTGTTCCAGTGATTGCCATTTGAAGCCTACAAGCTGTCCGGGTCTATCGGGCCGGGTGTAATAAAGACATCTGGCGCTTCGCTCCTTACCCAGGGCGGCGCTTGTCTATCTTTCTTGCCACGAACAAACTCTTGTGGATGGCGTGGCTCCCAACAATCGTTCGTCCCGCCACCACTGCAGACTCGCAAGCCTGTCCACTCTTTGCGCAGTTGCCGTGCTTTAAACTTAAAGCCGCATCTGTCGCAAATTGCGTTCCATTGCCCGTGTTCATACATTGTAAAATCCTAGAGAAAGGGGCGACCGCAGCCGCCCCAATCAAAGTTATGCGCCTGGAGAACCAAAGACGCCGCGCCAGTCGGTCCAGCCAACCGAATAACGCTCGTAGCCTTTGGCCTTGGCATTGTCGGTGTCGAAATCATTGTCCTTAGTGAATTCGAAGCCTTTACGCTGGAAAGAGGTAAGACCACTCTCAACATTGGTTTTAACAAACCAAGCATCGGCATCAGTAAGGTAATGGTTCGCAACGATACCACCCGGCAGCAGCCCCATCGACTTCATAGCGTTGATGTCGTTGAAGTCCGTTCCCACACGCAAGTTGGACTTAACAATACGTTCAGCCTCAAAGGAAAGAGCAGTTGGGATGATCAAGCAATCATCCTTAACCGCAATCTGAAGACCGCGCGAGTTTTTAGAATCCATGATATCGATTAACATGTCTTCCAGAGCCGCTTCCGACAGGTCAGCCGCAACAGCAAGCGTGTTGCTCTGGTTGCCAGAAAGAGTTGGGTGAGCCGTCGAGAATAGCTCAACACCATCCGTGCCGCCTGTGTATGCAGCGTCAAACCCACGGTTAAGGATGTTCGCGTGAACGATTTCCTTAGTTGTGCGAAACGAGAGCGAAAGCTGTTTACCGCGCTTAAAAGACTTCGACTTATACAAGTTGTCGTCTTTTTCTTCGCGGGTCACAACATAGCCCAAGCTATAAGCAATGTGACGATAACGAACCGTTCCACCTTGTTGGTGCGAGTCATAGGACGTAGGTGTGCCCTCTGCTTTCACGCCAGCAAGACCGAAACCCGAAGTCTCAACGTCTTCTTCATAAGCCATATTAGACTTTTCGACGCTAAAGATTTTCGAATATTCAGTGGGATGCTCGTTATACGAACCCATCACGAATTTATGAACTCCCGGCCATAAGGCGGCTGGGTGATTACCAGTTGTAATAGTGCCTGACATCTACATACCCTCCTTATGCGCCAGTGTTGCCGTCAACAAATGCGTGGTTGTTCAAACGAACTAGCCAGTTTGCATTTGTGCCGATTTCGTTGTCTTCGCGTTGTGCGAGACGAACAATTAGAACGTCCTCCGTGCCATCACCTGCAGCCGTGGCTGTAGCTGATGAAATCTCCATCGAAGACAAACCAGTTGTTGCATTCCCGGCAGTAAAGCCTGTCAAGTCTGCAACATTACCAACCTCCGCAGAGGTCATCGCACCATCTTCCTGACACTCAAAGAGAATGTCGGGGCTATCTGCCACCATGACATAACGGTCTGTGGAGGCTTCGCGATAAATAGTGCTGGACCGGTCAACCGGCTCCACAGCGACAACAACGCCAACAACCGCATCACCAGTTGCAACGTTGCCCGTTACAGTTGGAATGCCATCTGCGTCAGCATCACCAGCGAACTTGACAAGCCCGCCTTTATAAATGGCGTTACCATCAGACGCAGGGACAAAGTATTTGTTAACTGCGCCATCATAGTAACCACCAGAGACATAGCGCGCAGGCATTAAGCCACGCGGTGCATCCGAATTAGCCATCGGATTCTCCTGTTACTGAAATTGAAATTAATCAGCCAAGTTTGATCCCGGACTCGGGAACATACTGACCTTCTCCGCTACCGCTTGGGGTGTTCCCCTCTTTGATAGCCTTTTCTTGTTCATCAATTTGGCGCTGTTTTGCAGCTTGGTCATCTTTATGGTATTGCTTGGGCTTGCGAACGAGAAGCGCCCTGATTGTCTCCCCCCTTTCGCCTTCGCCCACAAGTCTTGCATCTTTTGAGTCCACGACATCCCAATCATCCAGGACAGTCATGCTGTGAACTCGGTTCTTTTGGTCGTTAATGAACCGGTATTCATAGTTTTCCCGGTCCAATTGACTTTCGTCAACACTGAGACGCTTAGTCCGCCCCGTGATAGAGTCTGACCTACGGCGGCGGCGCTCTGTTTTAATTTCTTCACTGCGTCCCATCGTTATTCTCCTAAATGCGAAAAGTATTCTTTCGCGTATTCTTCTTGGTCTTTGAAAAGACCGTCTGAAACAAATTCTTTGCCCTGCTTTTTTGCCTCTGGCGGCAGGTCTGCCCAGCCCTTCGCCTTGGTTGTGTTCGCAGCCAAACCGCCACCATCAACCTTCTGCTTGGGCGGTTTGGGCGGCTCAAACTTTTCGGGAAATTCACGTCTAACCGCGTGCTCGCCTAGCCTAAGCTGGTCCTCGGCGCTCATAAGAACTTTAGAGTTTTCGACCGCCTGAACTGCCACGTTCCACATCACAGGATCGCGCGTCCAGTCATTTTTCTGGCGATAGTCTGCGACAACAGGGTTTTCCTGTGGGGGCTGCTGTGATTGCGGCTGTTGAACCTTCTGAATGGCCTGTGTGGCCTGATCAAAAGCATCAGTGTCCGCTGTCTCAACTGCTGTTCTTTGCGCGGCTTGAAGCTCCGCAATGCGCTGTTCGTAAGACTGTCTTTGACGCTCTTGTTCCGCCTCATATTGAGACTTAAGCATTTGCTCAATTGGCCCAACGCGCTGAGAAACCATGTTGTCAATGTTGCTCTCAACCTCACGTAGACGGTCACTCAAAACCTTGCGCTGCGTGCTCTGAAAGCCCATGAACTTTTCAGGCTCAACCCATCCATCTGGGTCCTTTGTGTATTCCTCTTTTGGACGCCACCCGTACTTGCGGGCTTCTGCCTCTAATTCAGGGTCTGGTTGTGTTTCTGGCTCCTTTGGCGGCTCTTCCTGCGGCTCAATCTCAACTTCTGGTGTTTCGGCTGCTTCTAGCTCTTGCTCACTCATAGCTTCACCGCCACAACGTCTTTGTCCTTGATGACGCGGTACTTTTCACCGTCCTCGCCATCAACAAATAAACCGGCATGTTTAACAAAAAGAATTTCTTGCCCAACGCACGGCTTTTCTATGTCGGACGGCCAGTCCTCATATTCAAAAGCCATGGGCGACAATTCAACAATTGTTCCCTGTGTTTCGCCGTACATGTTGCGGTCTTGTGTTTCTCCTGGAAGAAATACCCCGCCATTCGTGGTTTCTTGAGTTTCGACCTGCTTAAGCATAACATTATACTCAATCGGCATCCATCCCGATTGGTTCTGCATCAATTTGCTCCATAACTGCCATCATATCTTCTTTTGTTGCCTCAAATATTTCACCGATAGTAACCGATTGATATTTAAGGGCTTCTACGCGCCAATCTTCCCAAGGGTTTCGCGACCAATAAGCTTCAAGGCACGCTTGCTTCTGAGCGTCATGCACTTTTTGCAGACACTCACGAATTGCATAGGCGACATGACTTTCACGCCAGTCGTCTAAGTCCTCTTCGGACACATTTTTAATTTTCATCAGCTCAACAGGAGAAGAAGCGCGATGTCTTCCTCGTCCTCCATCAATTGAACCCGGCGCGCTTCCTCTTCTCGTACAATCACGTGATGGGGCTCAAATACCCCGTCGGGAATAGAGGCGAGAACGCTCGTCAGTAGATTGGCCGTATTGGAAAGACCGTAGCAGAC
>JBCCFQ010000484.1:0-3807 GCA_039029655.1 Pseudomonadota bacterium
ATTAGCTTGGATTTTAAATACAAACCCAGAACATTTTTTCTCATCAGGTTCAACGATTCTGTTTGTTGTGGCTCGAGGTTGAGGTGCAGGTGCATTTTCAGCAAATGAGTCGAGTAGTGGTTGTACGCCAAAATTGTTAATGGCTGAGCCAAAAAACACCGGGCTCAATCGACCTTTCAGGTATTCACCATAGTCCACGCTGTGACTGGCACCTTTTACAAGTTCAATTTCCTCTTTAAAGTCTGCCCAGCGGTCACCCAGAACCTCCTTGGCGGCCGAGGAGTCTAAGCCAACGACGACCTGGCTATCGCCCATACGGCCCTGGGCCGCCGACTCATACAAATGGATCTCATCATCCAGCAGGTGATACACGCCAAGAAACCCACGCCCCATCCCAATAGGCCAAGTCACAGGTGCACATTTAATTTTGAGAATGGACTCCACGTCATCGATGAGTTCGATGGGGTCTCGACCTTCGCGATCAAGTTTGTTGATAAAAGTCATAATGGGCGTATCCCGCATGCGGCATACTTCCATCAGTTTGATGGTTCTGTCCTCAACACCCTTGGCGCAATCAATCACCATGAGGGCAGAATCCACCGCCGTCAAAGTGCGATAGGTATCCTCGGAAAAGTCTTCGTGACCCGGCGTATCCAGCAGATTCACAACGCGGTCTTTGTACGGAAACTGCATCACGGATGAGGTGACCGAGATTCCTCTTTGCTGCTCCAAAGCCATCCAATCAGAACGGGCTGCTCGAGTCGCTTTGCGTCCCTTCACCGTACCCGCCATCTGGATCGCCCCGCCAAACAACAAGAGCTTTTCTGTCAAGGTGGTTTTGCCCGCATCGGGGTGAGAGATAATGGCAAAGGTTCGACGTTTCTCTATTTCATCGGTTGTACGCATAAATCCACAGGTGTCCGAACCATGACATAAACAAAGGCGTGAGATTCTACAAGAGTCGGGGGGCTGCCGAAAGGCAACAACTTAGGCAGATTACAGATGTTTTTTTGGCACTGGTGATAAGGTCAGCTCAAATACCATGGCATCTTCTCGGCCCGCTTGGGATTGATAATAATTTTTACGCGTGCCGATCTGTTGAAACCCTAATGAGCGGTACAGCTTTAGAGCAGATGTGTTGGTGGGGCGGACTTCCAGTATGACTTTTCGAGCACCCTTGTGCCGCGCCATTTCCGTCATGTAGCTCATAGACGCACGGCCAAAGCCCTGGCCCCGAATAGACTGTGCGATACAAAGATTAAGTACGTGTGCTTCCCCAGCACCGAAGGACATAATGCAGTAACCACCAATCTGCCCATCGAACTCCAACACAGTGCACAGATACCCCACTCGGATACAGTCGCGAAACACCCCATGGGTCCAGGGGTACTGGTAACTGGCTCTTTCGATATCTACCACCGACGCCACATCGTCTATTCTCATGGGGCGCAGACGGGGAGAAATTGGTTTGGCCGCTGCGCTCATAAGGAGAGGCCTTCTGTCACGGATAGGGCCATGCAAAGGTCTTGCCACACTTTCACTTTTTCCGACGGCTTTCGCAGCAAGTAAGCAGGATGATACGTAACCACAACAGGTACGTTGTCTTGCCCATAACGATGAACCGTCCCCCTCATGCGACCCAAGGCCAAATCACTATCCAACAAATTGTTCGCCGCCACCCGACCAACCGCAAGAATTAGTTTAGGCGCCAACCATTGAATTTGTTGCGTCAAATAGCTTTGACAAGCTTCAGCCTCGTCGACCCTGGGGTTACGATTATTGGGTGGACGACACTTGACGATGTTTGTGATGTACACCGCTTCGCGGTCAAAGCCCGCCGCCTTCAACATGCCATTCAAAAGCTGGCCGGCTCGTCCTACAAAGGGTTCTCCTTGTTGATCCTCATCGGCACCTGGCGCTTCACCAATAATTAACCAATCCGGGTTCGTATTTCCAACACCAAAGACCGTGCGGGAACGCCCTTGATGCAGAGTGCAGGCGGTGCATTTGGAAACGCGAGCCTCGAGACCCGCCCAGTCCATGTCTTGGGAAACAGGAACCTCGACAGGATTTGAGCTCTCGTCGCGAGTCCTGCGGACCCACGACTGAATGCCCATAGAATCTAAGTAATCAAGCCGCTGTGGATCCGTGATCATCATCGTCCCTTGTCTGGGTCTTACCCCGTTTGGACCAAGCTAGGCGAATCTTACGAAACAACCGTGTGATCGGACCCGACGCTGCATAACTCAAAAACAAACTGAATAGGACGATGGGTGGGTCGATGGCGATTAGCATGAACGTTAGAGGAATAATCAGCAGATAGGCAAACGGTACCTTTTCGCCAAGTTTTAAGTGCTTGATGCTGAGGTACTTGATGTTGCTGACCATTAATCCGCCGGCCAGTGCCGCCACGGCAAACGCCAATGCCAAGGCACCCAAACCAGTGAGTTCCCATTCTGTGCAGTACCAAACCATTCCGGCAACCAAACCCGCTGCGGATGGGCTGGGCAAGCCGCTGAAGTAGTGTTTATCTTGAGCAACCACGGTGTTAAATCGGGCAAGCCTAAGGGCCGCAGCGACGCTATAGAAGAACGCCGCAATCCACCCCAATTTACCCCAAATCCAACCATACTCGGCTATACGTGCCACACCCCATTGATACATGACCAGAGCGGGGGCCAAACCAAAGGACACCATGTCCGACAAACTGTCGTATTCTTTGCCAAAATCGCTGGCGGTGTTAGTTAGGCGGGCAACGCGACCATCCAAACCATCAAACACCAGGGCCACGTAGATAGCGATGGCCGCTGCGCCAAAATTCCCGTCTATCGCGGCAACCACGGCATAGAATCCAGCAAACAAAGCCGTGGTGGTTAGCAGGTTCGGGAGCAGATAAATGCCCTTGCGGCGATTCGGCCCATCCCCACCAGGAAACGACTTTACGGATTTGATATTCATAGGTTTATGATGCCAGAGGCACTATCAAAATCCCAATTTTCACGCGTTTTCTAGGTATTATGTTTGAATGTTGCCAAGCAACTTGTACCGGTGAACACCTTGTCACCTACCTCAACCAGCATTTTGGCTGACCCCGGTAAATAGACCTCCGCATGGGATGCCAGGCGAATATAGGCACACCGCTGCCCTATTCCAACACGCTCCCCGTACCTCAAAAAGGCCTTGGGCTTAGGCAAAAACGGGCGGCTTCTGAGCAAGAACACCACATCATCCCCCTCGTCGGTATGGATCCACATCCCGGGATGCCCCAACAATCGAGAGCCCGCTGACACGTTGTCCCTAAGATCAAACAGTTTCCCCTCAATAGGAGACCTGGCCGTATAGGCACCCGTGTGGTCAATTTTGATCACCACTCGAATGGCTTCCCGGACCAAAAGCCCCTTGTCCGTGGGTTCGATTACTTTGATCTCGCCATCCACGGGACTCCGCACAGCCAGCGGCGCCGAGGGCACGTCCCGGTGCGGATCACGAAACAAGAGAATCAAAAACACCAGCAGAACCAACACCGGCAAGGCCCAGACAAAATCGACCTTTACCCACAATGCGATGGACGCGCCCACGCACAGCAAAATAAACGGCCACCCTTCCTGCGCGATGAGAGGATATCGAGTAGATGGCATGATTTATGGGTCCACAAAACTCATGGTGGGAATGACAACGAATGGCAACTGATAGGTTTGCTATGCCGGAAAGATCAAAGTGTCCATTTGACTCAAGAAAGTGGCGGTACGCTACGCCTCAATTCGCCGGAAATCAACCTACTGGATACACTGTGCCGCAATTTTTTGC
>JBCCFQ010000485.1:0-3807 GCA_039029655.1 Pseudomonadota bacterium
GAATAGCGAAAATTATAAAGTTGCCCGACATGGAGACACCTGAAGCGATGGTAAAGCCTGCGATGGCAGGCCCAATGACTGCACCGAAACGTCCTAAGCCAATTGCCCAACCCACGCCTGTGCTGCGGATGTCCGTTGGATAAATTTTCGTCGCCACTCCGTACAGACCCGTAAAGCCGCCTTGCTGCATGATGCCGATGATAAAGATTAACCCCAAGATCAACGTTTGTTGGGCTGGGGCCATGGCGAATACCACCATACCGAACGCGGAACTTAAAAGGAAAAAGCAAACAAGGCGAGTGAGCTTAAACTTAGTAGACAGCGTCCCCAGCAGGAAGATACCAATGACCCCACCAAGATTGAATAACAAGAATGCCGAGTGACCCATCTCCGAAGAAAAACCCGCGTTGATGACCAATTTCGGAATCCAGCTCATTAGAAAATACAAAGTGCTAAAACAAAAGAAAAAGGTAACCCACAACGTTAGCGTCCGTGTCCGGTGTTGCTCAGACAAAAGACTCAACATGTTGTCTAGCAATTTTGGCGTCGCGGTTTTTTCTTTTGGAGGAAGATCGGGCAATCCATCCAGTTTGTCGCGCTTTAGTTTGATCAATATCCCATTCACTCTTTCCAGGGCATTGGGTGGGCGTTTTTCAACCAAAAACTGTAATGATTCTGGAATCAGAAGAAAGGCGGCAAACCACATAAAAAGAGTCAGTCCACCGCCAAGAAAAAACATACCTCGCCAACCAAACTCCGGGATCACCGTGCCCGCCACCGCACCGGTCAATACGGCGCCAAGTGGGTAACCCGCCGTTACAGCCGCCACTGACAAAGCGCGAAACCGTTCAGAACTATACTCCGCTGCCAGCGTGGCCTGACTGGCGAGCATGGCACCGGCACCCAACCCACTCATAAACCGGAGCACAATCAGCTCCCAAAGACTATTTGCATACCCGGTCAAGAAAACCGTGCTTCCGATGAGCAGTATGCTGAGCAAGATGGTTCTTCTGCGACCAATCAAATCCGACACGGCGGCCAAAACCATGGCACCCAGCATCATTCCTGCTAGGGCAAAACTGAACACAAATCCGAGTTTATCCTCGGTCAACCCAAGTTCTTCCCCAATGGGGTGTACCGTTACAGCCATGGCCGTAATGTCGAACCCGTCGAGCATATTGAGCAACAGACACAAAACAACCACGATGATTTGTTGGGCACTGACGGGACCGTTGTCGATTACTTCGGCCACCAAAGCAGAGCCTTGTGTAGATGATGAACTCACCAAATCCCCCCGACGGACACTGTTATTGTTATGGATGGATCTTATAGGAACATGGTCTTCAGCACGAATGGCTAAGCCTAATATTGCGGCACCGCAATAACATCCAAGCTAATACAAGTTTGACCTATCCATCCACCCTAAATTAGTCTGGTAGCCGTTGGAAAACTCCAAAAAACACAACATTCCGACGGGGTACTTTCAAATGGCAAGCATGGAGCGATATAGACACGTTCTCATAACAACCTAATGCCTGGGCCATGGGAACGGGTTGATAATGACCCCACCCCCTATAAGTGCAAACACTGTGGGGAAACGGTCAAGAGTGAGACACGCTGGCGTTTTAACGAAGCACCGGTGGACATACGTGTGTGCGAGCAATGCGGTAAGGCCTCATTCTTTATGTCTACGTCAAGTGAAGACAAGGAAAAGTAAACCCTTTGAACAATCAACAACCGGTGATTCGAGGTCCCATTGTCTCAGCGGCAGACATGAAACCTCATCAAGATTTTTTTGCCAACCTATTCAGTATGGAAAGCACCGAGATACGGTGCTGCAATGAACTCTTCAATAGTCTTTCTGACGGACCCATTCAAACCTGTTTTGTAGCCACACCAAAAACACCCTTTGGTATTCGACTTTGGCAATTCGATCCAACTTCTAAAGACACTGTCCGGGACAAGAAGCACGGGACACAACCAGATGCTTTGAAAGTCATAGATTTCTACGCGCCAGACTTTGAAACCGCTCTACAAAAAACCAAGACCAAAGGCTTCGCTGTACAGGGCGACATAGCGGAGTACAAAACTGAGGATGGCGTGTTTCGGGAAGCCCATCTATGGCGAGACGACAATGTGGTGTGCGCCATATTAAGCGGTCCAAAACAGTTTATGAAAGATTTCGCCACGATACAGGATGAGGTCTTTAGTGAACCCATGGCCATTTCAGCGCCTGTGAGTCGCGCTGCCGATGTATTGGAATTCTACAATGAAGTGTTTGGCTTTAAGTGCCTTCACGAATACCAGGTTAAAGACAACAGTTTCGACGCCCTGGTGGGCACAGAAAACGCCATCACTTTGAGAGCCAGCAACTTAGGGACACATTTGAAAGCCCCCTTCCTGGGCGTTATCGACTACGGCATCTCATCGTCCGACACCACCTCGCTCAAGGGACGAAGCCGTCCACCCACACGGGGGCTGGTAGGCGTGGAGATAAGTGTGCCAAACCTGGACGAAACTCTTAGTAAGGCTGTCCCCGAGAATAGTCACCTGCTCATGCCTCCAACCCATATTGCCAACTACCCGCCCTACGGTGCTTGCGTCGCGGCCGCACTGGAAGGTCCGCACGGAGTCTTACACTTCGTACTACAACTACTCTAGCTCAGTTGGTTCGGGACATTTTTTGTTCGTGCTCGATCAACCAGTGTTTTCGCCAACGACCACCACCATATCCGGTCAAAGACCCATCCGACCCTATGACACGATGACAGGGTATGAGTAACGCGATCTGATTTGCACCATTTGCACGAGCTACCGCGCGGCTTGCACTGGGTCTGCCCAGTTGTCTCGCCAGCTCACCATAACTCACCGTGGCACCAATCGGTATCTGTCGTAACAAAGACCACACGCTTTTTGTAAACTCACTACCCAATTGCACACAGGGGATAGAAAAATCAACACCTTTGCCGGAAAAATAATCATCTAGTTCTTTTTGCAACTGAATTGAAACATCGCCCCGCCCCACGCCAATGGGACCACGTTTCGCCAAGAGTTTTTTGAGCTCCGTCGCAACACCCTTGCGATCAAAAAACTCCAACAAATAAAGCCCATGATCATCAGTGACCGCAACCATGTCACCCAACGGCGTGGGAATCCAACTGGCATTTAAGCCGTTCCGTCGTCTTAATTCCGAGGGAGAGCAACCCAAAATCTTTGCAAACGCTGCTCTGAATCCGCTACCGGACTCGAACCCCGAATCAAGTTGGGCAGTCAAAACGTCTCCACCCTGGGACAGGGTGGTCACACCACGCCTCAACCGCCTAAGACGCGCCATCTCCAAAAAAGTGACTCCGAATTGGCGTTTGAACACACGTCTAACGGTGGAAGGGTCATAGCCTTGGGACTTTAGACGCCCTTCTCCCCAGATTGAGGCCGGATCACTTTCTAGCTGCTGTAATAGATCGATAACTATGGGTTCTTGCAGGGCCAGGGCCTCTAACGGTCGACAGCGCTGGCAGGGTCTAAACCCAGCATCCAAGCACTCGCTGACGCTCTCGAAGAAAACACAGTTTTCTCGTTTGGGTTTCTTTGCCGGGCAAGTCAGGCGACAAAATATTTGCGTACTGGTCACCCCAACCCACGCTAAGCCTTCGAAGTTGGGTGTGCGGCTTATCAGGGCCTCGTATAGGTGATCGTCACTGGGTCTTTGAAATAGCATGGCGTATTAATATCAGATGCAACCTGGAAATTGGCGACGAATATCGGGCAGGGAAATCCTATTCGGTATATTGATTTTAATTTATTTAA
>JBCCFQ010000486.1:0-3805 GCA_039029655.1 Pseudomonadota bacterium
GGTTTTTGGATCGCACCGGAGATGAAATTCATACCGCCATGAAAGCGGGTGCCATGATTCCCAAGCCGGAAATGAAGAATGCTTTGTGGATCTCAGCGTACGAAGACTGGAATGTGGATGTAGGTATTCGATGCGGGCTTCCTGGAAGGGCTCAGATTGGCAAAGGCATGTGGGCCATGCCTGATGCCATGGCGGACATGATGGAAACCAAAATCGGTCACCCCTTGGCTGGTGCCAACACCGCTTGGGTTCCCTCACCGACGGCCGCGACTCTTCATGCAATTCACTATCACAAGGTGCATGTGTCCGAAGTGCAAGAAGCTCTGCGTTCTCGGGAGCACGCCAGCCTAGATCATTTGCTGACGATTCCCACCATGAAGGTTGGAAGGATCCTAGATGAAGATGAAATTGCTCGTGAGTTAGAAAACAATGCTCAGGGTATCTTGGGTTACGTGGTACGTTGGATTGATCAAGGGGTAGGGTGTTCAAAAGTACCAGACATCAACAACATCGATCTCATGGAAGACCGGGCGACCTTGAGAATATCGAGCCAAATGATCGCAAATTGGCTACACCATAAAATTACAACAAAAGAGCAGGTGGTGGACGTGTTTAAGAGGATGGCTAAGCAGGTGGACGAGCAGAACAGCAATGATTCCGCTTATATGGCCATGGCACCATCCTTCGATACTGTCGCTTTCCAGGCGGCTTTGGATATGGTGTTTAAGGGGGTGGAGGAGCCGAACGGTTATACTGAACCTACTTTGACGGCACGACGACGAGAGTTCAAAGCCGACGGTTGAACCCGGCCACGCTAGATTTCAGATCCGTGCTTGGGGGCCGGATACCTTGGCGTAGCGGGACTTTTGTTTGCTGCTGGATAGTACGGTCCGATCCGAGTTCACTTTGTAGCGAAGTTCTCGTTTCGCCCCCATCATGTCACATTGCATGCTGACTTTTGTCGCCAAGTAGCCATAGATGCAGGTGAAAGAACCATCGTCGCTCTTCATATCAACGGTTCCATTCTTGTGAAAGACCAGCGTCGCTTCTTCGGCGGAGTCGAATAATGCCCATTCGCCGTGGAGCCATGTGTGATTGGAGGGCATCAGGTAAGCGTAGAATAAGTAAATGATTAAGCTGATCACAGAAAGAGGAGCAAGTGACTTAATCATTGGAAACTACTTAAATTTAAGACCTAATGTTAACGATAAGTTATTATGGCCATACTTATATTATGTCGCAATGATGTAGATCCTGTTTTTTAGTTTATTTCTGTGATTCATTTCACGCTTTGATTGATAAAGTCGCTGTTGGACCCAGCCGATAAATAAGGCTATGAAAGTCGATAGTAACGTTAATCAAATTTTATCCGCCTCGGTAAAGGGCATTGAGCGTGGCTTCGAGGGCGTCAACGAGATTGCTGCAGAGATTGCTAGCACCAACGTTGATGATTCAAGGACTCCAAAAGACTATTCCGCCAATGCCGTGGCTTTGCTGGAGTATCGAAACCAAGTTCAAGCCTCGGCGAAGGCCTTCGAAACAGCTCAAGATGCCATCGAATCAGTAATCTCTGACCTGCGGTAACCCCCTTAAGTCGATTACTTAGTAGGATACTTCTTCCGCATGTCAGTAACGGAACGCTTGATCAACTGAGCTAGCACACTGGAATCGACATCTTCTAGGCTATTGATATAGAGACACGACTTGCCCGTCTTGTGTTTACCCAGTTTTTTCATCAGCGGCTGGTAATTGCTGAACCCCGGCATGATGTAGACGGTCAGGTTTTGTTTGCGTGGCGAAAAACCCGTAATCATATGATCGCCTTCCCGGCCAGAGTCGTACTTGTAGTGGTATTCACCGTATCCCACGATGGTTGTGCCCCACATTTTGGCCCGCTTTCCCGTGGCTTCTCGCATGATTTTCGCCACGGCTTTGCAATCCTTTTTTCGTTTTGGGTCTGTGATGCCGTTGACGAATTCCGTGACACTCTGATTGTTCTTAACGGTCTTGTTTTGTGTTGCCATGATGGCTTCGTCCTATTTGATGAGTGCTTTGTATCTTGCTAAGTGTCTTAAGGCTGCGGCCTTTTTTCCTTCTCTTTCGTAGACATGCGACAAATTATAATGGGCGTCTGCATTTCCCGGGTCCAGCCTAACGGCGTGTTCGTAGGCGGAGGTGGCTTGTTCTAGCTGCACCATGTCTTCCAACAGCACACCCAAATTGAAGAACACCATGGAGTTGTCTGGCGATGCTGCGATAGCGCGCTTGTAGTGGGACTCCGCTTCTTCCAACTCACCAAGGCTATGGCAGAGATGTCCAAGATTAACGTGCGCATCGGTGTATTTGGGCTCCAACTCAAGGGCTTTTTCGTAGGCTTCTCTTGCTTCCTTGTGAGAGCCGATATTTTCTAGGTCCAGGGCGAGGTCAAACCAGTCTTCGGCGCTTAAGTCTTCTTTGTGCTCGATGGCCGCTTCTCTTTTCTCCAACACCATGGGGGCTACTTGTTTTGCAATATCGGAGACCGAAAAATCAAAAGTGACCTGACCACTCTCGGGTTGGTAGGATGTTTCTCGGTCGCGTACCACCACGCCATCGCCATCGGCGGCAATGCGCACTGCGGTTAGCGGGCGGCTGGCGGGTAGTTCCTTTTTTAGGGAGCGGAGTGCTTTCCAAACCTTTCTTGGATGAACTCCCGAATCGTCCAACTCCTTGGCTGTCCTGAGCAAAACGATGTCTTGGAACGTGAAGCGATAGTGTTGCTGAGATGTGCGCCGTGGCTTTAGGAATCCGGCGCGAGCGAAGGCCCGCACTTTTTCCGTGCTGAGGTCCAGTAGTTCGGCTACTTCGCGTGTGGTGTATTCCCGCATCCAATTAGATCGGTTAAGGGTTAGCAGACATCTATTATTGTCTATATTGCGCTGTCTTGCCTGTTTTTCAGACTGTTTTTGCGTGGCGAATTAGGCCACAAGGCACTAGCCGGTCTTGCGCTTCTTTGACACCGTTTTTTTCTTGGCGGTTTTCTTTTTGCCCGTTTTTTTTGCAACTTTCTTGGCCGGCTTGCGTTCGCTTTCTCCCAGACCCTGCTGGATACTCGCTTTTAGGGCCTCCATCATATCGATGATCTTGGTTTCCGGTTCTTCCGTTGGGCTGATAGTGATGTCTTCGCCAGCAACTTTGCGCTCGATCAATTCCATGATTTGTTCACGGACTTCATCGCGATAAACTTCAGGTTTGAACTCATCTGATGACGCTTGATCAACCAACTGAATAGCGAGCTGCAACTCTTCTTGTTTAACCTCGGCGTCGTCGATGGGTACTTCGGCAAAGGGTCGGATCTCTTTGGGATATTTCAGTTGTTCTAAAATCAACCCATCCTCGAAGGGGCGCACCATGACTAAGTATTGCTTGCCTCGGGCTGCGTACTTGGCAACGGCGATGCGACCTGTTTCCCACAAAGCCTTATTCAACAGTCGGTAAGCTCGGGCGCCACCTTTATCGGTGCCCAGGTAGTAGGTTTTCTCAACATACTTACGATCGACTTGGTCTGCTGGTAAAAATTCGGCAATATCAATAGTCTGGGTGGATTTGGCTTCCACTGCCTTGAGTTCGTCCATCGTGAACAAGACATACTGTCCTTTGGCGAATTCGTACCCTTTGACGATGTCCTCTCTGGCTACGGGCTTGCCAGTCTTCGAGCTAATCAATTGCTGTTTAACTCGGGCACCTTCCTCCTTATGAATCTGATTAAATCGGATCGCTTGGCTGGATTCGGTGGACGTATAAAGCTTCACCGGAATGGAAACCA
>JBCCFQ010000487.1:0-3804 GCA_039029655.1 Pseudomonadota bacterium
CTAGAATAATACCAACCTCTTGAGCACTAATTCGTTGCCACCACAAACTGACCCACCACCGTGTTGATCAAGACACCACAAGTCATGCGTGGTCAAAGGGATAAAACTCACTAACGTGGGCAGCCAAGCTCAACAGGACTAAAAATCCCTTAGCGATGCTGCCATCGGAGCGGTTCATCAACACGGTGGTGGGTCAGCTTAACTTGTGAATGCTTCAAAAGTTTTTATCTTGTTCTGGTAGCGTCCATATCGGCCCAGCCAGTCCGTGACGTGCGAAGAGCTCGGCGGCTTCGGACACCGTAGGTTTCTTCCAGTCAGGATCGGCGTGTTTGCCGTACCAGTCTTTGGCAAATTCCCAAACCTGACCCACCGGACGCACGTCGCCTTTTTGCTTGCCGTGCTTAGCGCACCATTCGTCCACGTGAGTCTCATCATCAAACAACAGCATTACGGAACAGATGGCAATGACGTTGTCCCAGGCTTGCGCCATGGGAATTGGGAAGTGCACCACAAATTGATCGTTTTGGAGTTGGTCATTGGTGATCAATAGCTCGACTGGAGGACGGTCATAACCTGGGGAGGTTTTTATGATCACCGGTTGCTTGGCCAATGCGGCCAGCCCCAGCGAACACCATGCGCAGTTTCCCCACCATTCTCGATCACCGCTGGTCACCAGGAACCCGGTGGGTACCGTCGAAAAAGGATGAGCGACCCAAATTTCTAAGGAATCTGGATGAAGGACTACGCCGTGATAATCCTGAAGACGTTTCAACCCATCGCAGACATGTGACCTTTCCACAACAAATCTACCCGCTAACTCGTCCACTGTTGGCGCGTATCCGCGCTTTAAAAAAGTGTCGATGATGACAAAGTGAAGACTGGCGTTGTTGAGTTCCATACGATGACCTAGGACCATCTGTTGCGGTCTATGTTATCCCATATCGTTTCCGGGCGGTCTTCAGTCCGCCGACTGGGATCTCAGCGGCATTGTTCGCGACGTTCAATTGATCTATGCCGTGGCGCAACGTCTTGGTAATAGTGGCGAGTGACCCAATTGGGCGAAGGGTAATGAGTTTAAGGCGCTGCGTGAATGTCAGCGCTAAGGCGCGACAGTAAATCGGTTTGAAACACGGACACGCAACGAACATTGTGTGTTCGCGCCCACAAGTCAGTCCCTAGAGTGAAAAAACCGACCCCGCGGGACTAACCTATTCTTTTACCTCGCTGCTGACTCGGGTGATCACCTGCCAGCCCTGATCGGTTTTGATCCAGGTGTCAACCAAATCGAAGCTTCCGGGGATCGGCTGTCCGCGAAACATCCAGTCCAATTCCATTCTCATGGACACGACTGCTACATCTCCATATACAACAGCGCTGGGGCGTTTCACTTCCACCTCATTAATTGTTAATGCGTGCATGGTGTTCAAAAGCCATTCGCCCTTGCCCGTCTCATAGGTTCCTTTTTCGGTCAGCAAACGAAAATTCTGGTGCATCATCGGGTAAAGGCTTTCCAAGTCCCGTGTTCGCATGGCCTCTGTCCAAGCCATAGTTAATTCAATGACTTTCTGTTCTTCGGTTTCAGCCGCCATTACGTTGGCATTTAGCAGCAGCACTACTAAAAGAATTTTTGTCAGGGTGTTTGGCATTGCGTTGACTCCATTTCCAAAGACACAGGTTAGCCGTGATGGTATCTCATAAAGCGCAAACCAGCGATGCTGGCATGAGTGTCAGGTATCGGTTAATGGAATCGTGCCCGGTTCTGAAATGCTTCTCTGTCGCCCTCATGACATAACGGAAGAGATTTAAAGCAGGGCTTCCCTGCGGGTGATCGCCGAATGGCACGCGCTATCAAGCTACGAACCCTTTGGTCGAAAAGCACGAATCACGGAATCGTCGGTTTCCAGATACGGCCCACCAATAAGATCGATGCAATATGGCACAGCTGGAAAAACGGCGTCTAGACACTCGCGAATGGCTTTTGGGCGGCCTGGCAGGTTAAGGAGCAACGTCTGACCGCGTACGCCTGCCGTTTGCCGAGACAATATCGCAGTCGGCACATATTGTAAGGAGGTGGTGCGCATAAGTTCGCCAAATCCTGGCAGCATCTTTTCACACACCGCCTCCGTCGCTTCAGGCGTCACATCTCGTGGTGCAGGACCGGTACCGCCCGTGGTGATGACAAGACAACAATGGTGTTCGTCGGCCATCTCGATCAAGGTGGTTTCTAGCTGAGGTTGCTCATCGGGAATCACCCGATACACGGGCTCGAACTCTGTCTTTAGATAGTCCCGCAGTGTCTCCACTACGGCTTTGCCAGGAACGTCGTCGTAAACACCGGCCGCCGCGCGATCAGAAACGTTGATTACACCAATATGGGCTTTGCTCATAATCCCAGAACCTCAAGACCCTTCAACAACGCCGACAAGTAAAGTCTAAAAGTACAGAGTCAGCAATACCCAATTTTCACCAGCATTCTCCCAGTTGTCTTTTACCATTTCACGACTTGCGGTTTCTCTAAACCCGCATCGTTCGTAAAGCTTCCGTGCGCCGGTGTTGGCGTCGGACACGATGATGCTCAATCCTTTAGAGCCCGCCTTCACGGCCATCTCTTCCGCTATCTTCAGTAGCTGGGTGCCGTAACCGCGGCGTCTGTACTTCGGGTAGGCGGCCAGTACGTTGACATACCAGGTGGAAAGCGCCATATCTTCAAGTTCTTGAAGAGGCACAAACATCTTAGGCATGTCTAAATAGACAGCGGGATCAACTTCATCCGCAAGCGGGTACCCAATCAATGCGGCAACCGCTTTGCCAGCCGCCTCGCAGACGATGGTGTTGCGATAGGAAAACGATCCGTTCTCGCGTTGTGCCCTTTCTCTCCCGATGTCCCATACGGACTTCGTTCCGTCACTCAGCGATGACCAGAGGTACAAAGGCAAACCTTCTCCGGCGAAGTTGATGAGTTCTACCATTTCTATCGCATCACTTTTGCGTGCTCGACGAAATGGCGTATTTAGATGGGCGCTTGGATGATCCAGCGTCAGATCACTCGGACTGAGCATTTTTTTTCCTCCAAAAATTTGAGCCTCGGGGATTGATCTCGCCCTGGACAATGCAGACAATGTGTATGTTGCTGGTTTTTTCGCTCATCACAATTTGGGGGGAAACATCAACTTTGGAAGCACAACCCTCAATACGTTTGGAGGAAGTGACATCTTTCTTGCCAAGTATGATCAGAACGGGGCGTTTCAATGGGCACGCCATGCCGGCTCCAATTCTACCGGCTCTCTGGGCGGCGAAGCAGCTCAAGGACTTCATGTAGGTCCAGACAACAACCCTGTGATGACAGGCTGGTTCACGGGAACAGCGAATTTTGAAGGAGTCAGCCTGACTAGCCAGGGAGATCGTGAAATTTACATTGCAAAGTATAGCGATACTGGAGCATTACTCTGGGTCAACCGGGCAGGAGGTACCGGCCCAGACATAGGCAACGATGTCTCCTCGGACGCGAACGGCAATCTGTATGTAACGGGACGCATGTTCTCCACCTCCGATTTTGACACCGTTTCGCTTACTAGTTTGGGGGGACACGACGTGTTTGTCGCGAAATACGACTCTAATGGACAACTGGAATGGGTACGCCAGGCCGGAGGCATGGACACCGTCAATTATGCGGACGGCTCCTTTGGTATCTCAACCAACGAGGCAGGAGATTCATATGTCACGGGTACATTCACTCAAACAGCATATTTTGGTGCTGATTCGCTCGTTAGCCTTGGAGACAATGACATATTTCTTGCTAAATAC
>JBCCFQ010000488.1:0-3804 GCA_039029655.1 Pseudomonadota bacterium
GAGGGTGGCTGGCGCGTTGTAACTAGAGTAGGAGAAGAAGGTTTCTGAATTGTTTGCCGTTCCTTGAAAGCCATTGACGCTACCAACCCCCGGTAGTGGCACCTCTCGAACTAGCCCGCCATCCAAGTTATGAACATTGACCAAGGCCCGAGCGTCCTTTAGGTAGTTCGCTAGTACATGTTCACCGATGAGTTCGGCACTTCGAAGGACCGAATCATTCTCGGGAATGATCTCTACCCAGTTGGACGCATCGGGGTTTTGCGTATCCACGGCAATGACACGCCCTTTGGGCGCTTCGTGGTCCGTGCGAAAGTAAAGGTTCGTTCCTTGGTTGCCTACCAGGGTGTAGTCGTTAGTAAAACCTGGGATGAGTATCTGTACCGACTCAGGATTGTCTACCAGATCGATATACTCTATTTGGTAGCGATCGTCGGTACCTATCCACACGGTCAATATCAAATATCGCCCATCGTCTGTTAGGGCCGCGTTGTACCCCCGTTCTGGATAGTCGGCGTTGGTGTGAATTAACTTGTCGTCTTCCTGGGTATTGCCCAACGGGTGAAAATACACAGCTTGGTTTTTGTTGAGGTCCTGAAACTCGCCGCCTGCTTTGGGTTCTGGATAGCGGCTGTAATACACCCCGGAGCTGTCTTTGGCCCATACAATGCTGGAGAACTTCATCCACTTCACTTCGTCGGCAAGTTGTTCACCGGTGTCAATGTTTAGGAAACGAATGGTGCGCCAGTCGGACCCCCCGTCTTGGATCGACAGCGCGGCAAATTGAGCATTTGGGCTTATCTCTAGGGTTGCCAAAGCCACAGTACCGTCATCGGACCAAGTGTTTGGGTCCACGACTAACCGAGGTTCGGAGTCCAGGGAGTCTTGCACATACCAAGCACTTTGATTTTGCAACCCATCGTTGCGTGAGAAGAAGTACTTACCGCCCTTAATCTTAGGTACACCAAACTTTTCAAAGTCCCAAAGTTTTGTGAGGCGTTGTTCGATGAGTGTGCGTTCATCAATACCTTCAAGGTAATCAAAGGTGACTTTGTTTTGTGCGTCTACCCAAGCCGCAACTGAGTCCGATTCCCGGACATCATCCTCCAGCCACCGATAAGGGTCGCTCACCGATGTGCCATGGTAGTCGTCCACTTGATCGACTTTGTTTGAAGTTGGGTACTCAAGGGCTTGAGTTGGGGACGAAGGAGGCTGATTGCCACCACAGGCCGCAAGCGTCAGCAGCAATGGGAGAAGTGTGTATCGCATGGGTTTACTCCAGACAGACCGGCGCAATTCTTTGTTTTTGACGCGCCGTTACTCGTGTCATTGACCGTAGTAAAGGGGTGGGGTTCCGTCAAGTCTTCCCCAGATAAAAAGACCCGCACTGGAGGGGCGGGTCCTAAGTACTAGATTTTTTATGCTCTATTGGGGTTTGCCAATGGCCACAGGCCTAATGGGCGATCCAGATGCGCCGGCGGATCGTAGGGGAAGAATCATGGTGCATGAAGTCCAGACCCTATCCCGGGCCAATTCATCCAGTGTGGCATTTTGAATCTGATGGATGCCGGATTTGGTTAGATTGTGATGGTGAATCACAAAGGGCAGTCCTTGGGGTGTGCCTTCGGGTGGCCCTGCCTGCCCCATCAGTTGCCCATCGTTGGCCGGATCGGTGAAGGGGTTGTCCAATGCCACCAGCACGACTTTCTTTTCTTCGATGTATTTGGCGGCGTCATAAGAGAGACCTGGCCCCTTGGTGTAATACTCGTCCGACTGCCAAATATCACTCCAACCGGTGTAGATATAAAGCACATCACCCGATTGCAAACCGCGCCAACCTAAACCTTGGGCATCTAACATGGCTTCGATGTCTTTGGCGGTAATGAGTTGACCTGCTTTCAATGGGTCACCACCACCCAAGTGAGCCCGTGCGTCTAGCAAGACAGCACTTGTAACAATGGGTGGTACGTTTTCGATCCCAAGCTTGAGTAACGGAGAGTCAGGCGTCGGTTTGATGTCAGGTTGGGTGTAACCACTGTAGTAAAGGGCTTTATCTCCAGGAAAGTCACCTTGGCCATCCCAGGGTTCCTCTAAGTAGGCGAAGTGGCCTAAGGCGTCCATTTGTGTTCCCTGTGCTCCTGGCTCACCGGTCTCAATTTGTTCACCATTAAACGCGTGTTTTGTCCCAGGAATACCCACGGTGGGTCTGTATTGATATTTCAAAGGCACACCAAAGGGTGACTGGGTCATGCCATTTGAGCGGATATGGGACAACTCGTAGCTCTTTGCACCATCCATGGTTAAGTAATAGGCACAGCGACTCCATGTTCCAGCGCCTAAGGTATTGGCCATACCCAGTTGATCATCACTGGGCCATGGACCTTTGGGAACCATGCCGGTGGACTTGGCTGTGATGTCCGCTTCGGAGGGTGGGGTCGGCGTTGATGTCGTGGCGCAACCCGCCACGAAACTCGCGACAAAACAGGTAGTGATGCATCTTTGAACAAACGATGTTGGCATAAGGTTCTCCTGGTTTATTCTTTTCTACCGGTCATTATTTTCCAGCAGTCCACTAACAGCACTAGCAAAATAATACCCGGTATACCTAAGAGCAACCAAAAGCTTAATGTGGGTAACCCTAGAATCATGAGGAAGCTCCAAAATACTTATCAATCGCTTCTTGGGGCGCCGGGGGAGTTACTAATGTAACCACCAGCATGACAACGCCCGCAACGCCAAGACCGACAATCCCTGGATGAACGCCCTGTGCCCAGGCTGCACCAGAAATCGTACCCGCGATCCAGACAACGGTGGCTAAGGTGCCCAAGATTGAAGAACTTAAGGCCGCCTTGGTACTTAAGTCTTTGTAGGTCAGCCCTATCAGTAAGGGAAAGAAAAACGCCGCACCCACAATAGCGATGGCGAACGACACGATACGCAGTATTAAGGCGAAGTCTGGTATGGCCGCAAAAAAGGCCACCACGCCCACAACCACAATGGCCAAGCGAGAGATCTTAAGATATTGCTTCTCGTCCCGTTGAATACCTCGAGGTTCGTCCCAACAACGTCGCACTAAATCGTGAGCGATAGCAGAACCCGACATGAGTAACAAAGAGTCTGTGGTAGACATGGCCGCGCTGGCGACGCCGGTTAGTGCAATAGCGGCCAAGGTGGGTGTTAAGAGTTGACTCACCAACAACGGAAAAGCTTGATCTGGAGATGCAATTTGATCCCACACTAAGATGCGTGCGGCTGCGCCCAGGTAGAAGTTGCCGTATAAGAGAAAGATCATCACCAGCCCGATGGTGATGGGTATCGACATGCGGGCAATACGATGATCTCTTGCAGCAAACATTTTTGTGACCAACTCGATACGGGTGCTGTAGGCCACAAACCAAATTAAATACCAAGAGACCATATAGCTGGTAGACCATGAAATACCCGTAGGTGAGGTCCACCCAGGTGCAACAGTTTCTACCTGCTCAAGCACACTGTGCCAGCCGCCCACAGCGTCCAACACAAAGGGGACCAGGATGAGCAAACCCACCCACATAAAAATGAATTGAGCAACGTTGGTCCAGACAACGGCCAACAGTCCGCCCAGAGCGACATAGGCCACAAATATGATGGTGCCTAAGACAAGACTGACCATAAAATCGAGGCCCAATAAGCGCTCCAAAATGAACGCCATCCCTTTTAACTGAGCGATGAGATACACAATACTGGATACCGCAACGACTATGGCACTCCAAGCGCGAAGAGGAGTACTGGCGAATCGATCTCCCATATAATCCGGGATGGTAAAAC
>JBCCFQ010000489.1:0-3801 GCA_039029655.1 Pseudomonadota bacterium
AGAGAGCAGCGATTGTCACAGCCCGTTCTCGGATTTCACAATTCGCCTGCAATCTCTCTGGTCGCACGCCGGAGTCATTAGAGGCGGAATTGGGTTCATCATCGAGAAAGACCATCCGGCTGAGGGTCAAATTGTTGTTTTCTCGACCAGGCACGATGGCCGATATGACTTTTCGGATAATCGGGGCGTCTACAACATATCTATCGGTCGTGGGCCAGTGTCTACCACAGACACCGGCTGGCCGCTCCTTTCTGAGGTAACTGTGGTACAAGGCTTTGGTTCGATATCTTCAAACTAAGGGTTACACCAAGAGGTGTAGCAGCCACATTGCCCGTGACTTATTTCTGGCTTTAACACGCGCGGTTCACAAGTCTTGTGAAGTATACAAGATTTAACGTGCACCATATTGTTAAGGTATGTTGAGAAACTTCTTGGTCTTGATGGACAAGATCAATGCTGAAATAGTAGCGAGCTCGGACGGCTGGCCTCCTTCGTTGTCCGATTATGGCGTTGGTCGATAGCCGATCTAGGTATCAGGAGTGTAATTTGAATAACTCTGAACCCACTCTGTTTCGCATCACTTTCTTTGTAGAAGATTTAGAAACGCAAACGTCGTTCTATTCCGATAGTTTCGGACTCGAGCCGATTGATGTGCGAAATGGATGGTCTGAGTATCGAAGTGGGGACTTCCTCATCGCGTTTCACAAAGGCAAAGGCAGAAAGCCGCGATTAGAATTTCGCGCCAATGGACCAATAGGTACAGCGATTCAATCTCTTGAGGAGAGGGGCGTTAAATTTGGCGCGGCGAAAGAAATTGCCGGTGTCACGGTGGTTGAAGGCAAGGACCCATCCGGTCTAACCATCCAGTTGAGAGACGGTGATGGCGACAGCGCCTGACGGGCGAGCGCGATTAAAGGGCGAATTGCGCGGCCTACAGGGTGTTTGTTCTCGATCAACGTATTGAGTTCGCCCATGCGCTTGTGCGTCACTGCGGCTTCGGCGACCGTTCGTGGTTAGACTTTGATGAAGCGTCCAGGCGGTTGTGTACATACAAACGTGCGGCGCTCAGGGAAACAACTGATTTAAGTGACTTCATTCGTGCAACAATCCCTTTAACTGAAATCCATCAAACACTGTGTGTGCCGTTTTGGTTCTGTGGTCTTCAAGATGACGTTTGGTCATGAGCCCCAGGCGCTACGGCGTCGCCGGGATATGCTGTACGCTGCGTCGGTTTGCCCGTTCGAATTGACGTCTAACCACGGGTTAATGCGGAATGAAAACAGGTCATTCGTCTCTGAATGCGCATTAGGCTATTTCGAGTGACGTTTGGTTTATCCACGTGTCAGCTAGGGTGATTTTGAGGTGAAGAAACTGGTTCTGCTCGGGGGTCCTACTGGCGTAGGAAAAACGACAACATTGAGAGCGCTGCAAGGGCGCTTTCAAAGTGGTGCGCTGCTGGACGCGGACGACGTTTGGCGCGTGGGGGTTACGTTGGCAGTTCCCAAGAACAGGCACATCGCAATTCGCAACGTCGCCCAGACGATGCGAGGATACTTTCAGGCGGGCTGCACGCTCGGCGTTGTGTCCTGGGTGTTTGCCAGATCCGAACTCTATCAACCTGTAATCGATGCCCTGTCCGATGAGGTGGACACGGTCCAACAGCTTTATCTGCTGGCAGATCCTGAAATTCTGGAGACGCGTCTGAGAGAAAGAGGAGACTCTGATAAAGTGGAGTACGCCTTAAGCAGGCTGGAGCTGATCGAGGCGCTGCCATTTACAAAACTAGACACATCGCACCTCACCCCTGATCAAGTGGCTGACCACGTGTGTCAGGAAATCACCCAATGACGTTCACCCGGCGGCTGGATGGCTGGAGATCCAACTGTGTATTGGGTTGCCCGGCAAAGTGCGCATAACCTCAGGCGACAGTGTTTAATTCACCAACGGAAAAAATGATGCTCGGATATGACGAATTTGGGAGATCCTGACATGGCAAGTGTGAGCGTAAAACAACAGTTTGATCTTTCAGCGAACGACCTATGGGATCTGATCGGCGATTTTGGGGATATGTCAAAATGGACAGGCTTGCCGCCCGAAACCTGCGTACAGGAAGGCGAAGGCGTTGGGTGTTTGAGAACTCTGACCGTCCCCCGCGGAACGATAGTAGATAGATTGGAGGCCCAAACCGACAATAGCTACACCTACTGCGTTGTTAACACTGCCGAATCCCCTCTGCCTTACAAATCGTACCGGGCAACAATGACGGTTGAACCCGTGACGACCGCCACGAGTCAGCTCGTTTGGTCAGGTGAGTTTGAGCCGGATGGCATTTCCGAGGCAGAAGCGTGTGCGGCTGCTGAAAACATGTACAAGATGGGAATTGGTATGATGCTCGCGACCTTAGCCAAGCGATAGGATCGAGAACAAACATGAGTTTTGAGCCGTTTCCTCTGAGCCCGTTTTTGCGGGTGTTAGGCTCATGATGGAATCTATCAATATCACCGGGCGCTGTTCCTGCGGAGCGATAACGTATGCAGTCAGCGCCGCACCTCAATTGAGTGTTCTTTGTTTCTGCAGGAATTGTTTGCGTGCTTTCGGGGCCGACGGATACCCAGGGATGATGGTTAAAGCAGCGCATTTCCATGTGACCAAGGGTTGTGCATCGCGTTTCACCAGAGGGTCTGAATCTGGGCGTTCGGTCACCCGTTGCTTTTGCGGCGTTTGCGGAACAAGTCTCTGGGGCGAAACTGAACTGGGTCTTGTCAGTGTGTTAGCTGGCACTCTGGATGATCCATCCGTGTTTAAACCAAACAGGGCAGTGTTCACTGCTGGAGCGCCGCACTGGGCAAGAATCCCTGCGGATCTCCCGGCAGAATGATGACAAACAGGCCGAATCAGAAATGCTAGGAGGTGGTCTATTGGTCACGCGTGCCTGATCTACGGTAGTCTCTGAAATTAGCGTTAACGTCATGGAGGGGCATCATGAATTGGGAGGCAGCGGGAGCCATAGGAGAGATTGTCGGCGGCGTGGCCGTGCTTGTTACACTGATTTATCTGGCAGTCCAGGTCAGGCAAGCGAAATCGCAGCTCAATCTGGCGGCGTACCAAGAAGCAGAAAAACTCTTCAGCGAACCCTCAAACGCGCTCTCAGCGTCGCCAGAGCTGGCAAAAGCGATCGCAATGGCTTCATCAGACAAGCACCAAGATCTGGAGGAGTGGCAAGAGTTGATGGTGGACGCGCACCTCACCGCACTTCTCAACGCCTGGGAGCTGACGATCAGTCAGTCCGATTCGGGGATCTTGATGTTTGATCGAGGCGAGATACTCAAGATCTTCGGCAGAGTGGTGACGCAATCGTGGGTCGTTCACAGCTGGCATCGGATCAGGTGGAGTTGGTCTGAAGAGATGCAATCGCTTGTAGATGCCTACATCGCGGCTGATTCGAACAGCTCGGAGTGACCTGTCCCATGCTGCGCTCGACCTTAATCTCCCGTAGCCTGCCAACAATTGGTTGGAACGGGATCAGTATGCCCCAATACTCTGAGGGCATCTGTGGAGCCTGCTTGTTGCGTAAAGCACTTGGTGGATACTGAAACGTCGAGAATGATTGAGGGCGCGGGAGGTAAATGATCATGAACTGGGATGCTTTGGGAGCAATTGCCGAACTCATGGGTGCGCTTGGTGTGATCGCAACCCTGGTCTATCTCTCTTTTCAGATAAGACAAAATACCGCGGCCATGCGTGGACAGTCGGATATGGAATACACGCGAGAATTTATCGCTTGGACTTCCAGACAAACCG
>JBCCFQ010000490.1:0-3797 GCA_039029655.1 Pseudomonadota bacterium
AACAATGATTGGAAAGCACTGCATGGGTACTACTCGGACCCAGCGGCTATGCGTTACACGGTGGGTCAACCCCTCACCGAAGGGGCTACTTGGCGGGCAATGGCAAGCATGGTTGGGCACTGGCAACTTCATGGCTACGGGCCCTATTGTGTGACACAAAAGAAGGACTCCAAGATTGTGGGTGTCGTTGGATTTTGGTATCCGGCAGATTGGCCGGAACCAGAAATTAAATGGGGACTGATCCCCAAGTTTTGGGGGCAAGGATTCGCCAGTGAAGCTGCTCGGCAAGTCTTACAAGTAGGTTTGGAGCACCTGCCCCATCTAAGGCTCATTAGTTTTATTGATGCCAGAAACCAGTCATCGATTCATGTTGCCACAGCAATGGGTGCAACGCTGGAAAAGGAAGTGGACTTTCGCGATGCTCGATTCCAAATCTATCGTCACAGGAGACGCAAGTGAGTGTAGAAATTTGGATCGCCTACGTGACCACCGTATGCATATTGATGAGCACACCTGGACCCAGTCACCTGCTCATGCTCTCCAATAGCCTATCCAGCGGCTTTCCTCGGTCTATGGCTACTGCTGCGGGGGATCTCAGCGCCAACGCGCTACAGATGCTAGCGGCCGCTATGGGATTGGCCGTAGTTATTCACCAGTCCTCTTTAGCATTCTTTTTGATTAAGTGGCTTGGGGTAGGCTACCTAGTGTTCCTGGGGTTGCGACTTATCTTCAAAAATGACCGAGCCATTCACAATGCCCAAAAGCCCAAATCCTCAAAACAATTGTTTTGGCAAGGCTTTGTCACCTCAGCAGCTAATCCCAAGGCTGTAGTGTTTTTTACGGCACTGTTCCCACAGTTTATCGATCCCACAATCAGCATTGTTCCTCAATTTCTTGTGCTTAGCGCTACCTACATAGTCGTGGATGGCCTTTGCCTACTCTTCTATGGAACATCCGCTAACTGGCTAAGCAAACATGTGTTGTCAAACCGAAGGCGGCTATTAGATCAGCTATCGGGTAGTTTTCTGATCGCTGCGGCCATCGTTCTTGGCCTAAAAACCATCGAGCCCAACAAATAGTCCGAGCGCCAAACATGACCTGCGTGGTATTCTGAATCCATAATCATAAGAATGCATGGAGCCATCTATGAATCGTCGCGAGTTTGTCTTGTCATCCGCTGCACTGATGGCGGCGCCCGCCTTTGTCAGGGCGCAAGATGGATTGAGTGTCTTAATCCTAGGCGGCACCGGATTTATTGGTCCCCACCAAGTTGAATACGCTCTGGCGCAAGGCCATAAAGTGACGCTCTTTAATCGTGGCAAACGGAGTTCCAAGTTTGGTGACGCAGTGGAGAACCTTGTCGGTGATCGCGATCCAAAAGTTGGTGAAGGGCTAAAAGCCCTTGAGGGCACACGCACATGGGATATCGTGATTGATAATTCCGGCTACATCCCAAGGCACGTTAGAGCTTCCGCCAATCTTTTGAAAAAAAGATGCAAGCGATACATTTATGTATCGACACTGTCCGTATACGACTTTGAGAGTGGCGATCATTTCGCAGAAAACGACCCTATGGCGAAGCCTATGGACACCGAGGAGGTTACGGGAGAAAGCTATGGTGCGTTGAAAGCCGAATGTGACCTTGATGTTCAGAAGATCTATGGTGATCGTTGTACGGTAGTGCGTCCCGATTACATCGTCGGCCCGGGGGATCACACCGATCGATTTACCTACTGGGTTAACCGTGTCAACCGAGGCGGCACAATGCTGGGTCCCAGTGGTCCTAGTCAAACCGCAAGCTGGGTGGATGTGCGGGACTTATCCCCTTGGCTTATTCGTCTAGGCGAACACGACAAGCCAGGGGTATACAACGCCTCGGGTCCAAGCTCACGTATCACTCGAGAGGGGTTACTTTGGGGCCTAAGAGCCCAGACCCATAAACCTGTGGAGTTCGTTTGGCCGAGCGCTGACTTTATACGCGAAGAAAAAGTGGGTTTTGGCTATATGGTGCCCTACAAAGAGCTTTCCTTTGGCAACCGGGCTTCAATTGAAGCGGGTTTGAGTTATCGTCCCCTGGCTGACACAGCACAGGCCACACAAAGCTGGTGGGAAGCTCAAAGCGAGGAGCGCAGGGCCAACGCCAGAGGATGGTTGGATCCAAAAAGGGAAGCCGAGCTGATCGAAAAGCTCCAAGCCAGCCAGGCCTAACCCGTGTATCGCAGTGTTTTTTTGATAGTCTCCATGACACTGGTAGCCTGTAGCACTGCACCAGAGGTTGAACCTCTCGTCAAACAAGCTCGTTGGTTTGATTGCTCTGGCACCACTCAGTGCACCATATTGATTGACGACGCTTGTCGGGTTGTTCCCATCAACCGTCGCTTCGCACTAGATTATTTGGACTGGTCTAGAGCCGCCAATGGCAGTATGTCGGATCGATCACAATGTAAGGAGGTCGCCCAGCGGGTTGCCAGTTGTCACAACAATCGCTGTGTCGAGGGTATTCGCTTTAAAAAATAATCGACGCGTTAATCATGTCGGTTATGATGACGCCATGCATGCTGCGACAAACGATGCTCAGATCGAGCAATTAGCCACCTTTGTAGAATCCAAGAAAGACCTGGTCATTCTCACCGGCGCGGGTTGCAGTACGGATTCCGGCATCCCGGACTACCGAGATGAATTGGGCGCGTGGAAACAAAACCAACCCATCCAGCACCAAGACTTTCTAAACTTAGCCGAATCCCGAAAAAGATACTGGGCGCGGAGCATGGTGGGATGGCGGAATTTTGGAACATCAAAACCCAACCCCGCCCACTACGCCTTGGCCAAATTGGAATCCGCAGGAATTGCTAAACTATTGGTCACGCAAAACGTGGATGGTCTTCATCAAGCCGCCGGCAGCCAGCAGGTAGTGGATCTACACGGGCGTTTAGACGAAGTGGTGTGTTTAGATTGCCAACATCGCTATCCGCGGCGAACCATCCAGCAATGGCTCACTTCGCACAACCCCAGCTACGCGGAACGGATTGCTGGACCCGCTCCCGACGGGGATGCACACCTCGAGGGTAAGTTCGAGGATTTCAACATACCAGACTGTCAAAACTGTGGTGGAATACTCAAACCTGACGTGGTTTTCTTCGGGGACAATGTCCCTCGCGATAAAGTGGATCATGTATTTCAAGAAGTACAATCTTGCGATGGTATGTTGGTGGTAGGCACTTCACTAATGGTGTTCTCAGGTTTCCGCTTTGTTAGAAAAGCCCACGAACTAGGCATTGGAATTGCAGCTATTAATTTGGGCAAGACTCGCGCTGACGACTTGTTTGACTGCAAAATTTCTGGTTCCTGCAGTACCACCTTGGACAGATTGCTTTCGCGAATGGGTCGACAAGATGCATAAGACGCTTTTTGCTTACGGCACTTTATTGGACGCTGACGTCAGAAGGGTCGTGCTGGGTTCAAGCATGTCTCAAGTATCAGTTGTCAAAGCCTCTTTTTTAGAGCACGCCTGCCTGAAACTGCCCGATGAAACCTATCCCATATTGACCGAGAAACCCGGTGAGTTCGTTCGCGGTGCAGTTCTTCACGGTTTAGACGACGATCTTTGGAAAAGAGTCGAGTTCTTTGAAAGCGATGAGTACGAATTACAGCGGATTGCTGTCACCACGGACAATGGCGTTGAAGAAACCTGGTGTTATGGTGCCGGCAACATTATGGAAGGTGCAAGCGAAACATGGTCCTTGGCAAATTGGCAAAGTCTCCACAAGCCACAATTCTTAGATATGATTGGTCAATAC
>JBCCFQ010000491.1:0-3795 GCA_039029655.1 Pseudomonadota bacterium
CAAAGTGTGATCGTTGCCGATAAGGGCTGGCTAAAGCGGGTATCACCACAAGCTCTTTACTGGTGTAGGTAGACGCCAAGAATTCTAATCTCGGATGCAGCGCAAAGTCTGCATCGAGTCTGATGGAACCTTTTTCGCCTGGGGATGGAATGGCCAAACCACCTCGGTGATGTTGATAATCTGGGTCGGCATAGGGTACGACAGCCGACAACCCGTCCATACCGCCTCTGAGTAGCACGAACACAAAGCGTTTGTTTGTTGTTGTCGCTTGAGAAAGCGCTTCAGTTGGCAAACCGTACACAGTTAAGCCGGAAACCACGCCCGCCAAAAATCCTCGTCTGTCCACCACTACCTCCTCATGAACTCAGGGCTCACTAGTAACAACGTCAACCCTTGGGCGTTTGACTCCGCGCGCCGGATCGCATCTGCCGTGGATTTAGACACACTGTCGCCCAACATTTGTCGCGCTAGGTGCGCCACATTCCGATTGGCGGACAGCCGGCCGGCAAAAACTTGCGCCCAGTCAATCCGCGCTCCCAGTTGTGCCGGTCCATCCCAGGCACTTGCTTGATCGGAAAAACCAGCGGGTGACCCTGGTTGGTAGGTTGGCTGACCCAACGCATAGGTGGAATTGGCTAAGTGCTTGTCTCGAACCAAAACGCCAAGCCCGCGAAAAGCCGAAATCATCCATTCATTAGGGGCTTTGAATTTTTTACGCTCCGGCCCCCAGGCAAGGTCAGACTCAATCATGGCTTTATAAACAGACTTTAGATCACCACCAGTATCCAGAAACACGTTTTTGAGTCTGTCTACCAAGGAAACCGACGGCTCATCGGCCACGAAGTGACGGCAGAGTTTTAAGGCGATGTGATGGGCAGTCTTTTCGTGCACCGACAAGTCTTTTAACACCGCCAGTCCTTGATTCACTCCCTCGTCTTCATAGCGCTTGCCCATCACCTCATGATTACCGGGCTCGTGCATTCTCTCGACAAATGCAAATGGCCGACCTTTCAAGCCCAATCGTTGCCCAACTCTACCAATGGGCACCGTCCAACCCGTAAGGACCTTGGCAAAGTTGGTCACGTCCTCTTGGGTGTAGCCACTGCGCACACCCATGGTTTGTAGTTCCAGAACTTCTCTCGCCTGTTTCTCGTTGCGCCCTCGTTTCCCGCTTCGGCCAAAACGACTCTGTGGACCAATTGACTGAGCGTTGTCCAGGTAAAGCAACATGGCCGGATGCTGGGTACTGGATCGCAAGAGATCATAGAAGTTGGATAGGATGTTGGGACGTATGGCCTCCTGTTCAAATGGTCCGGCCAGTCCCCTGATGATGTTTTTGTCCGTGGACACCGCAAAATGGTTAGACCAAAAATGTGTCAATCTTTCTAGAAACGACGTCCGGGACTCTATGGCGAGTCGAGCCCTCAGAGCACTTTGCCCACGATAGGCATCCCTAATTTGTTGTCGAAGCGTCTTAAGTTGGTCTTCGTCTTTCGCCCGTTTTGTGTTCTGGAAAGCATCGATCTGAGATACCGCTTCCACAGTTTGCGTGCGAGTTTTTCTTCCAGGGGCCACAGCCAGCTGACTAAGTAACCAGTTCCTCGGGTCAGCATCGGCCTCGGCAATTTCTCCCGACCGCGCGCCCATGCCAAATCGATTGGTGGCAATAACACCGTTTAATGCGTTGGAAACCATAATCTCACTCTACCCCTAACCCTTGTTAACGGCCTAGTCATGGCTAGGTTGACCATTTCCCTGGAACATTAGTGAAGTCACCACCTGGATCGGTTTATCCAATACTGATTTTTTCTTACTAAACAGTTTGTTACACTACGCCTGCTGTCATGGGTGTAGCTGGTCTTGCAGATGACAGATACGGGCGGCGTTTCCCAACACCACCTTTAGGAGCATTGGCAAGACGCCATTGCGGTTTTTAGACCACCGAGGAACGTGTTCAGCATCTCATGAAAATACCTGGCTACGATCAGCACAAGGCAAGTAACTTTGATCAAGCAGAAAAAGAATATCGATCTCACATCAAAGAACATCCAGACGATCCGGATGCTTTGCATCTGCTCGGATTGTTACTGCATCAAACAGGTAGAAGCGAAGCCGCCATACCTCTTTTGAAGCAGGCTATTGAGTTAAAACCTCAGTCTTCACAAAGTATTCCTCTGATTGCCATGGCTCTGTCGGTTTCCGATCAGGATGAAGAAGGTCTAGAGTATTGCAAAGCTGGTTTAACGAAAGATCCAGATAACGCAAACATCGTTAATGCAGCCGGTCGCATTCATCAAAAACTTGGCGACTACAAACATGCGGCGCATCTTTTCCAAAGGGCCGCGCAAATTAGACCAGATTTCACCGATGCCCGGCACAATCTAGGGCTTGCGCTGTTGAACATGGGCCAATATGAAACGGCCGCGGAACAGCTAGAAGCTGCCGCCAACATGACCCCACGCAATCCCTATATTCATCACGATTTGGCTTTGGCTTTAAGTCGTCTCGGGGATTTTGAATACGCGAGAGAGTGCCTTAGAACATCGCTGACCTTGAAAACGGATAACTTAGAAGCAAAGCTGAGTCTGGCGCGGCTAAACCTGCAGCTATGTGATTGGTCCACATGGCAAAGCGACAAAGAGGAGCTGAGTCGGGAGCTGGGTGGGCACGTAGCGAGACAAGGCAAACCCATGCTGTCACCGTCGCTTCTCAACTACATGGATGTCTCACCGGCATTACATAATTCTGTCGCTGGTTACTACGCTGACCAAGTGAGTAGGTCCGCGGAGAATGTGCAAATTGAAAGGACTCGAGACAGAGTCGAAAACAGCAACATCAGAATTGGCTATGTTTCACCAGACTTTAGCTCTCGAGCCATAGGTAGCTTGATCTATCAAATGTTTAGGTTACACGATCGGGATAAGTTTGATGTCTACTGTTATTCCCAACGAAACTTTGATGATGACTTTCGCACAGAGGTCAAGCACGGTGCGGACTTTTTTAGGGATGTTTCCGGACAAAGCTATATTCAGACCGCCAGACAAATCGCCGAAGATGAGATTGATATTTTGGTGAACTTATCGGGTTATTCCAAGAACACGAAACCCAGTATTTTTGCGTTGCGTCCTGCTCCTATCCAGGTCTCTTATCTGGGTTACCCAAATACTATGGCAGCAGAATTCATTGACTACATTGTGGCCGATGAGAAGGTTTTGCCCAGAGAAGATGAGCGCAGATTTAGAGAATCCGTCATTCGATTGCCTGGGAGTTTCATCGTTACTTCTGATATTCCTACACCATCGAGAACACCGAACCGGGATGAACTTGGATTACCCGACGATAAGTTTGTATTCGCTAACTTTAATGAGCCCATAAAGTACGAACCAGAGTCTTTCAAAGCCTGGATGTGGATACTCAACCAAGTGCCTGACAGCGTCTTGTGGTTGTATAGCGCGGGCAACGCCACCACAGAGGCAAACATAATTCGCAATGCGGCGGCATTGCAGATTGGCGCTGAACGGCTACGCTTCGCGGACACGGTGGGTATGCGGGACTACATGGCGCGTATGCGTCAAGCTGATTTGATATTGGATACCTTTATCTATAACTCCGGTGCCACCGCTGCCGCGGCACTAATGAATGGCGTTCCAATTGTCACAATTGCAGGAAAAACCTTTGCCTCACGGTTGGGCGCCTCGCTGAATCATGCGGTAGGCCTAAACCGGCTCACCTGCAAAAACATCGAGGCTTACATTCAAATGTGTGTTTACCTAGGGCGAAACCCTGACAAGTTGC
>JBCCFQ010000492.1:0-3794 GCA_039029655.1 Pseudomonadota bacterium
CATGTCATTACCCAGCTTTAGACGAAGCGCACCCATGGCGTCGTTGACCATGGTAGCTTTGCCTGCGCCGAAAAAGACCACATCCCCGGTCTTGGCTTCAACCCGATCCAAGACACCATTAACGGCTTGTTCGGTTAAGAATTTGAGAATCGGCGACTGCAATCCTTCGAGTCCCGCGTCTCGATCGTTCACTTTGATATAGGCCAAACCTTTAGCACCATAACGACCTACATAATCACCGTAGTCATCCAGTTCTTTGCGTGACATTTTTGTACCGTCTGGTACTTTCAATGCCACCACTCGACCGTCGGGATCCTTTGCCGGTTGCGAGAAAACTTTAAACTCAACGTCAGCCACCACATCGGCGATTTCCACCAGCTCCAAAGGAATTCGCAGGTCCGGTTTGTCACTCCCAAACCGTTGCATGGCCTCGGCGTAACTCATTCGTGGAAACTCTTGGTCCAGCTCTACGCCCAGAACATCCCTAAAAAGGGTGCGCACCATCTCTTCCATGGTGTCGATGACAAAGGCTTCGTCGACAAACGACATTTCGATATCGAGTTGAGTAAATTCAGGTTGACGATCTGCTCTTAGATCTTCGTCCCGAAAACAACGGACGATTTGGTAGTAGCGATCAAATCCCGACATCATCAATAGCTGCTTAAAGATCTGAGGCGATTGGGGTAAGGCAAAAAATTTATTTTGATGGGTACGACTGGGTACCAAGTAGTCTCTGGCACCTTCAGGGGTGGCACGCGTCAGCATAGGTGTTTCGATGTCGACGAACCCATTGCTGTCCAAATAGCTGCGCAAGGCTTTTGTGACCTGGTGGCGCAAACGGATCTTGGACTGGGCTTCCTCGCGGCGTAAATCAATATACCGATACTTAAGCCGGGTCTCTTCGCTGACGTCTTCGTCCAAATGAAATGGGGGGGTCTCAGCCCGATTGAGAATCTCCAAATCCTTTGCCAGCAACTCAACCTTACCGCTACGAAGTTTCGGGTTGGTGCCACCCTCAGGGCGAGATCTGAGACGCCCGGTAACTTTGAGTACGTACTCACCCCGAATACGTTCTGCTTCGGCAAAAATCTCTGGCGTATCGGGATCAAAGACCACCTGCAGCAGGCCCTCCCTGTCACGCAGGTCTACAAAAATGACCCCACCGTGGTCACGACGACGGTGCACCCAACCGCAAACGGTGAGTTCCTGGTCGATGAGCTGTTCGTCGACTTCGCCGCAATAATGGCTGCGCATGATGTAGGTTCCGGGTCAATGTGATTGTTTAGTCGTTCCATCCGTCCGCCGACCGCGAGGCTTCAAAAACCCCTAAGACAACCGGGACTTTAGGGGTTTCTTTTATTGTGATCGGCACACGGGTTGGTGATGTTACGGCTTGCGCGGCAGCGCATCAAGAGGGGTTTTCTGCTTTTTGCTGCTCAATCAGGCCATCCGGGTCATGGGTCGGCACAACCACCCCAAGGGAGATGATCATTTTCAGGGCATCATCCACACTCATACTCAATGCCCGCACTTGTGTCGTGGGCACCATAATGATGAAGCCTGAGGTGGGGTTCGGGGTTGTGGGGATAAACACGCAGACCCTAGGCTCCGTGCTCAAAGTCTGAATTTCTTTGAGATCGCTGGACGTTTGAAACCCCAATGACCAAAGTCCCTTGCGTGGATATTCCACTAACAGGACTTTCTTGAAGGACTCACCGTTGTCAGCCAGTAGCGTCTCGGCGACCTGCTTCGCGCTTGAGTAGATTGAGGAAACAAAGGGAACGCGAACCAGTAGACTCTCGCCAAAAGCAACGATTCGGCGTCCTAAAAAATTGGCTGCAATCAATCCGGTAACCAGCAACAGAACTAACGTCAGTACTACTCCAAGTCCGGGAATCTCAAACACCGTAATCCCGAACATTTCAAAATCACGGTATTTTGGCGGTATCAACACCAGTGTTTGATCCATCAAATCCACCAGCAACTTCAGAATAAGAAAAGTCACCGCAATGGGGACCCAAATCAAAAGTCCGGTGATGAGGTATCGCTTCATTTGCTGTCGCTTGCGCTGGAACCTGTGCTCTTTGTGTCTTTTTTGGGGCTGGCTTTGTCCTTTGTGCTGTCCGACTTGTCCGTCTTGGTGTCTTTACTGTCCGCGGCTTTTTTATCGCCTTTAGACTCCACATCGTGCAGGTTTTTCTTTTTTTCCCCAGTCTTGAAGTCGGTTTCGTACCAACCCTTGCCCTTTAGGCGAAACCGCGGGGCCGACAAAGCCTTTTTTAATTCAGGTGCGTTGCACTTCGGACAATCGCGCAACGGATCGTCACTCATTTTTTGCAAGGCTTCGAATACGTGGCCACAGGCGCCGCATTGGTACTCGTAAATCGGCATATTTATCTCTTACAGTCAGACTCTGGACAAAACTCTAGAATTTGGGCGCAGGACCCACAAATTCAAGGGCATATTAATGGTAATCAGGCGTATGACAACTAGCGCATGCCGGATGCTCGGCGAAGAATGCGGTCTAACACACCGGTGGGCAGTACCCGCTTCATACCCGCCATTAGGTAGGCTGGCGTGGTCACATAGTACCGGGCTTTGGGTGAGTGACTTTCTAAAGCCTTTTTGACTTTGCTGAGTACAGCCTCAGGGCGTTTGGCAAACGCCGGAGAACGACCATCCCCACCCGCCAGAATTTGGCTAAGCTCATCATAGTTGCCCCGGTGAGCGGACCCGGTCACGACGATATTTCGGTCGAAGGCACTCATGGCATTGTCCCGAAACTGGCTACTGATGGGACCGGGCTCTATCAGGGATACACTCAGTCCTGAACCCTGGAGCTCTTGTCTTTGGGTATCTGCCAGACCCTCCAGTGCGTATTTGCTTGCACAATAGGCCCCTCGAAAAGCCATGCTTACCCTACCCAAGATGGATCCTATGTGGACAATCCGACCGTAGTTTTGAGGCCGCATCAGTGGTATGACTCGATTGGTGATCTCTTGGGTTCCGAAGACATTCACTTCGAATTGGTCCCTCAAGACTTCACGTCTAAGATCTTCAACGGCTCCTGGTTGGGCAAAAGCCGCATTGTTGACGAGTCCAAACAACTGCCCACCAGTTCTCTCGGTGACAGCTGCCATACAAGACTGAATCGAACGGGTATCTCTTAGCTCCAGCGCCAATGTTTCCACACCCAGCTCACTGAGTTCACCCAGATCCTGTTCCTTTCGTGCAGTAGCAATCACGCGATACCCAGCCTGGTTCAACCCTAGGGCAATACAACGGCCAATCCCTGATGAACATCCGGTGACTAAGACATTCTTTAAAGCGTTACTCATCCCATGGATCATATCGAAAACCCACCACAAAGTGGTCCACTTGCGTGTTGATGAGAAATCGGGACTTGGTTTCCTTTCAATAGGCTGAACCATCTCCAGCGCGGCAGCCCACTTGTGTGGCAACAAAACCCTTACCACAAAGGATTGTCCGCTGATTTCATCAACACGGTAGTGGGTCAGTTTAGGAACAGTAATAAATTTAGGATACTACAGAGCAATGCTGAAACATTTTTCCTAAACAGCACTTAAACCAAGGAAAAAAATGAAATTAAATTCTAACCAAAAGACATTTTCGCAATTGGGCGTGAAAACACATTTTATCCACAGGCTTTACACAAATCTTTCAAGAGTTACTCCCTCCAGTTTTTCAATTGTGTTGCTATAATTTATGTCAACTGGCGATGTATACAAACAACGTCAAACTCCAATTGGCTGGAGTAGGGTCACAAGCCAAGA
>JBCCFQ010000493.1:0-3789 GCA_039029655.1 Pseudomonadota bacterium
CTAGGGTTTTTGGTCCTACTTCGCAGAACAGCAGTACGACAATAATCAAAAGTGTCGGGCCGATGGCGAAATAGATTCCTCCCAATTTGGCAGAAAGCCATGCGGTTAACAGGGTCGCACCAATGTTGACAACATTGTTGCCTATTAAGATAAGACCGATGATACGTTCTGGTTTTCGTAAAAGCTGTTCTGTAAGTTGCGCGGATTTGGAGCCAAGCTTTGCGGCGTGTCGCAAACGATAGCGGTTCACGCTCATTAGTGCCGTCTCTGATCCGGAGAAAAATGCCGACAGTAAAAGCAAAACTGCTAATGTGCCAAACCAAAAGGATAGCGGAACTTGATCCACTCGTTTGCTCTGTTGCTAAGTCTGGATCAACCCCAGCGCTTATCCAACAACACCTCCAAAACGAATTTGCTTCCAAAAAAAGCCAACCCCAGCATGAAAACTGCAGCCAGCGTCCAATATACGGCTTTGCGCCGCCAGCCAAATCGCACCCGACCAAAAATCAAGATTCCAAATGCAATCCATGACCCAATGGACAGAACAGTCTTGTGGGTCAGATGTTGTTCCCTTAGGTTTTCGACAAAAATCAGTCCGCTAAAGATCGCCAGGCTGAGTAAACTAAAGCCGGCTAACACGGTATTAAAAAAAGTTCGCTCTGTGGTTTCCATGGGCGGTAAAATTCTCATGGAGATACCTACTCTAGCTAGGCGGAATTGCCGATCCTGATAGGCCAAGCACAAACCGAGCACAGCGGCGATACTGAGCAAGCTATAAGAAAAAATAGAAAGCAAAATGTGTGACTGAATCTGCCAGCCGCTCACGTCTACCGACACGTTGCTGCTGTTCAAAAACGTGACCACCATGGCGGTCGAGGCTGCCAACAACAAGACGCCCGCAAGCCCCCGGAGATTTACGTTGAGTGAACTGATGGCAGCAAACAAAGCCACTTGCCAGGCGACCAATGACAGGCTGTTGGACAAATTGAGATTGGCCGCGCCGTTGTCAAAAACACTGTTGTAGTTCGCAAAGCAATGTATCGCAAAACCCAGCACCGCCAGTGCAGTGCCCGTCATACCGGAGAGCGCAGAGGGTTTATGGTTTACTTGATTCCAATGGCTAAAAAGCAGAACCAGCGCTGCTGCCAAATACACCAATAAAATTGTGAGATTTATCACAGAAATCGAGATTTCCGTTGATTAGATTGAATTTCTAGCAAAATCATCGCACATGCTGACGCTTAATTGAAGTCACCGACGGGTCTGGTGGGGCCTGGACCGGTGTTTTTTTGTGGGGTGTGTCTGATGCTATCGTGAGGCGTTGCGGCGACGAAATGAAAATAGAGATATTAGGATGTAGTGGCGGGGTTGCCCAGGGTCTTCGAACCACATCCATATTGGTGAATGACTCGGTTCTAATCGACGCTGGGACGGGCGTCGGTGACCTCAGTCTGAAAAAGCTGATGAAGATCGAGCATGTCTTTTTGACCCATTCCCATCTTGATCACACCGTTGGCTTGCCTTTGTTTGCCGACACCATCTTCCAGCGTTTGATTGAGAAACCGCTTAACATTTATGCCCGCAAAGAAACCCTAATCGCGCTGCAGGCCCATGTGTTTAACGATGTCATGTGGCCGGATTTTGCGAAATTGCCATCACCGGAAAAAGCGGCCATCCGTTATGTGGAAATCCAAGACAGCCAGCGTGTCTCTTTGCAAGAAGTCGTTATTCGGGCGGTAGACGTTGCCCACGCTGTGCCTTCCCTGGGATATTGTGTCGAGTCCACTGGTGGTGTGTTCGCATTTAGCGGAGACACCATGACCAATCAAACCTTATGGCCGGTGTTGAACGCATATCACAATTTATCCGTATTGGTCATAGAGGTGTCATTCCCAAATTCAATGGAGGAATTGGCGAGACAGTCGGGACATTACTGTCCAAAGACGGTGGTGCGTGACTTGGCGCAACTCAACCACGAGCCTGAAATCTGGGTGACGGCTATGAAGCCGGGTGCTGAGGACGTGATTTTCGAGGAGGTGAGTCTGGCTTTACCGGAGCGGTCTTTGAAAAGGCTGCGGTCTGGGGATACGTTTGAGCTGTAGTTTTGGGCTCTAGGCTCTGGGCTCTAGGCTCTAGAGCGTGAGCCGCTTCGCGGCAAAGTATTGACTGGATCCTGGCATTCGCCAGGATGACGTTGGCTGGTTGACCCTAGAGCCCAGCGCCCAGAGCCTATAGACTACATCCCTCTCAGCTAACCACCACGTCACCGCCCATGTTCGACAATCTCTCCGACCGTCTATCCAGTGCTGCCAAATCCCTTACCGGCAAGGGCCGAATCAGTGACGACAATGTCAAAGATACGGTACGCCAGATTCGTATGGCTTTGTTGGAGGCAGACGTTGCGTTACCCGTAGTTAAGGATTTTGTGGCTCAGGTTCGTGAGCGTGCCAGGGGCCAGGAAGTAGTAAAAAGCCTCAAACCAGGTCAAGCCTTTGTAAAAATCGTTCACGACGAACTGACTCAATTGATGGGGGAGGCCAACGAGTCGTTGGCACTGAATGTGCAGCCGCCGGCGGTTGTAATGCTGGCTGGTTTACAGGGGGCAGGTAAAACCACCACAGCAGCCAAGTTGGCCAAGTCTTTAGTGGGTGAAGGCAAGCAAGTCATGTTGGTGAGCGTGGACGTACACAGACCCGCCGCCATTTTGCAGTTAGAGCGCTTGGCTGGTGAAGTGGGCGCGGCATTTCACCCCAGTGATGCCAGTCAAAAACCGGTGAATATTGCGGCAAAAGCTCTGGACAGCGCTCGGCGCTCGGCGGTGGATGTGCTTATTGTGGATACCGCAGGTCGTCTTCATATCGACCAGGACATGATGGGGGAAGTTCAACAGGTCCATCAGTCTGTAAACCCCGTTGAGACGTTGTTTGTGGTGGACAGCATGGTGGGACAGGATGCGGTGGTGGCGGCCAAAGCATTTGGGGATGCGTTACCGCTGACCGGCGTCATACTCACCAAAGTTGATGGTGACGCCCGCGGTGGTGCCGCCCTTTCGGTGCGACAGGTCACTGGCAAACCCATCAAATTTCTGGGTGTGGGCGAGAAGACCGACGCCCTGGAGCGCTTCCATCCCGAACGTATTGCCTCGCGAATTCTCGGGATGGGCGACGTGGTCACTTTGGTGGAGGAAGTCCAACAAAAGGTTGATCAGGATAAGGCCCAGAAACTCGCCAAGAAGCTCAAGAAGGGTAAGGGCTTCGATATGAACGACTTAAAAGATCAGCTGGGTCAGATGCTGGACATGGGTGGCCTTAGCTCACTGTTGGACAAGTTACCCGGAGCCGCCAACTTGGGGGCCGCCGCCCAGCAAGTGGATGACAAGGACATTCGTCGGCAGATCGCCATCATCAACTCCATGACCCCCAGAGAAAGACGGTTTCCCAAGCTCATTGATGGGTCGAGAAAACGGCGCATTGCGGCCGGGGCGGGTCTACAGGTTCAAGACGTCAACCGAATGCTGAAACAATTCACCCAAATGCAGAAAATGATGAAGAAAATGGCCAAGGGTGGGCTGTCCAAGATGATGCGTGGTCTGGGGCCAAAAATGATGGGTCCTCGATTCAGGTAAAGCCTTGTCCCCACGGCAAAACCTCCGTAGAATGCGCCGATTAACTTGACCGCACCCTAGGTGCGGTTTTTTAACTGAGGAATCGTAATGGTAACAATACGCCTTTCCAGGGGTGGCGCTAAAAAACGACCCTTTTACCATATCGTCGTGACGGACAGTCGAAA
>JBCCFQ010000494.1:0-3788 GCA_039029655.1 Pseudomonadota bacterium
CGAGCTTCAAGGTGAAGTTGTCGGGTCAGGAGAAGCAGTTATGTATCAAACAGTAGTACTTGCCGGGCTTGCAATGTTGGCCGCATCCTTCAATGCTGCGGCGGTTGAGGCCTTGTCCACGGAGGAGCTGGAGTCCCACTGTGTGTATTTTGATAAGGATCCGGAGAGTGTGGACGGCGTGTTCTGTGTCCGCTATATCCAGGGCTTTATCGACGGTGCCGTCGCAACTGATGAGCGGGTAACAAACAATGTGGCTGACGAATATGAGAAGGACGAAACCTTCAGCGAGCGCGTGATCAGAACCCGCATTGGCACACGGCTAGCACGCTTTGAAACTCACTACGCCGAATTTTGTCTCGGTGAACCGGTACCCCTAAAAAATGTGGTGGAATTGATCATCGCCGACTTTGAGAACAGCCAACGCATTGCCAATCAACCGCTAGCACGCGACTTTGTCTACACCACTTTGCGCACGCAATTTCCCTGCGAATCACCCGAAGAATAATGCCGCTTTCATCAGACAATAAGACGGCGCCAACCAGCGCCGGGCGCTTCCGCGCGTACCTGTTATTCATCGTGGTGCTGATTGCGGCTTGGGTCCTGTGGTCAGGGATGTTTAAGCCGTTACTACTTGGCCTTGGCGCGTTTTCTTGTGCACTGGTGGCCTACATCGCGGTACGCATGGGGTTTTTTGACTCTCGGGTATTCGCCTTACGTTTCAACTTCCGTTTGTTTGGCTTCTGGGCCTGGTTACTCAAGGAAATCGTCAAGTCCAGCTTGGAAGTCTCACGCATTGTGCTTGCTCGTGAACCGCGGTTTGCGACCAAGGTTGTTGAAATCGATGCGAGTCACCTGTCTCCCGTTGACCAGGCCATTCTTGGCAACTCCATCACATTGACCCCTGGCACGCTCACCCTCGACGCCTCTAACGGTCGATTGCTGGTCCATGCACTCACGCCTGAGGGTGCGAAAGCGTTGGAAGAGGGAGAAATACTTCGACGCGTGGCCGCCCTTCACGAGGACTAAAAAATGTATTACGCAGTGACCCTTGCAACATTGATAACCATGGGCCTGGCGCTGGCAAGAGCAGTCATGGGTCCCTCGGTCTACGACCGTGTGTTGGCAGTCAATATGTTTGGTACTAAGACCGTACTGTTGTTATCGGTCATTGCTTTTCTTTTTGGTCGTCCAGACTTTCTGGATTTGGCGTTGGCCTACGCGTTGATCAATTTTATTGGTGTATTCGCTGTGTTGGAGTTTTTTCGTTCTCGTGCCGTCCGACGCGAGGCAGGTGATGGAGCCGGTGAATGATGGACACGATGATCGACATAGCAAGCTGGATTTTACTGACATTGGGCGGCATCAGCGTACTCATCGGTGGCATTGGCGCACTACGCTTACCCGACCTATTCACTCGCATGCATGCGGCAAGTGTCACTGATAGCCTCGGTGCAATCCTCGTTCTGGCCGGAGTCATGATGCAGGCAGGTCTATCACTGGCCACCATCAAACTTGCGGCAATACTATTGTTTCTGTTGCTGACAAGCCCAACTGCATCTAACGCACTTGCAGCTGCGGCCATGATGGCCGGTAACAAACCCGGTATTGACACAACCCACGACAAGGACGCCATCCAATGACCGTCATCTTCGGCATATTTTTGCTCACGCTGCTGTTGATTACAGCAGTAGCCATTGTGCATACAACGAACCTGTTTGTCGCGGTTATGTTGATGGGTATCGCAAGCTTACTTATAGCAGCCAACTTCTTCTTGTTAGACGCGGCGGATGTCGCTCTTACCGAGGCCGCCGTGGGTGCCGGCATTTCTACCGTATTGTTCCTGGGTGCACTGGCACTCACTTCTGAGCGAGAAAAGTCACCCACCTCGCGAAAAGCTTTATCGTTTGTTGTGGTGACTCTAGCCGCCCTAGTGGTCATTTATGCCACCTTCGACAAACCCCAGTTCGGATCACCCGATGCGCCAACACAAACCTATGTCGCACCTTGGTACCTGGAAAAGACCCAGGAGTACATTGATATCCCAAACGTGGTGACCGCTGTTCTCGGCAGTTTCCGGGCCTATGACACATTGGGTGAAGTCTTTGTTGTCTTTACGGCGGGAATTGGCGTGCTGTTTCTTTTGGCAGGAAGTGCGGGTGGCGGCAAACGACGTGCACCCGTTGGTTCCGACGTGGGACTGAGTCAACACCTCATACCTCGGGTGGTAGGCCGTCTTTTAATCCCATTCATTTTATTGTTTGGACTGTATGTTCAATTCCATGGCGAGTACGGACCTGGAGGTGGCTTCCAGGCTGGCGCCATCATTGCCGCGGCCGTTGTCCTCTACGCTTTGCTCGAAGGAGAAAACAAAGCACTCCAGGTTATTCCACAACGTGTTCTATTGGGGCTTGTTGCCGGTGGCGCCCTACTATACGGGGGCGTCGGTGTCGCCAGCATGATGATGGGGGGCAATTTCCTTGATTACTCGGTACTGGCAGCAGATCCGGTCAAAGGTCAACAACTCGGAATAATCTTAATCGAGGCTGGTGTTGGCATGACCGTCACCGGCGTTTTACTCATCATATTCCACGCCTTTGCCGCGAGAGGGCGATAGTTGATGAACATTCTAGGCATCTATTACTACTGGGTGTTTGCGGTTTTGTTGATGATCGGTTTTTACGCGGTCATCGCAAAACTCAACCTCATAAAAAAACTCATTGGTCTGTCGTTATTCCAAGCCGCGGTGTTCCTCTTGTACATCACCATGGGAAAGGTTGAAGGAGCCAGTGCGCCCATCTATGGCTTTGGTGCTGAGACTTTTTCAAACCCCTTACCACAAGTCTTAATCCTAACCGCCATTGTGGTGGGCATTTCAACAACGGCATTGGGTCTTGGGATCGTTGTGCGCATCAAAGAAGAGTATGACTCCATCGAAGAGGACGATATTCAGGAGATGGATCGCCGGTGAACGTGCTGACCCCTCACCTACCGGCACTGCAAGTATTAGTGCCGATGCTGATGGCGCCATTTGTTGTGATGTTGCGCGGGCGCAGTCTTGCCTGGACCGCGACCACTGCCACTAGCCTGCTGGCGTTTCTGGTCGCCATCGAACTCACCATGATCGTGCTGTCGGGTGAACCCATGACCTACCGAATGGGTTCCTGGCCGGCTCCGTATGGTATTGAACTGCAGGTCGACGCATTGAGCGCGATTCTGTTGTTGGTTTTGACCGGTGCCTCAACGGCCGCACTGGTGGGTGGGCGCGATAGCTTGTCCACAAACATCTCCACAGATCGCGAAGCCTATTTCTACGCCGCATGGTTATTGGCACTGGCCGGTATGGCGGGCATTGTTGTCGCAGCTGACGCCTTTAACATTTTCGTTTTTATGGAGATTTCCTCCTTGGCGAGCTACGTGCTCATCGCAGGTGGACCAGACCGGCGCGCCCTGCCGGCAACGTTTAAATATCTCATCATGGGTACGGTGGGGGCCACGTTTTACCTGATTGGTGTGGGACTCATTTACATGATGACGGGCACACTCAACCTCGCCGACATGGAGCTACGAATACACGAGGTGGCAGATCAAAAGCCGATTTTGGCGGCCGCTGGATTCATTACCGTTGGTTTGGCATTGAAAGCGGCTATTTTCCCGCTACACGTTTGGCTGCCAAATGCTTACACCTATGCGCCACACGTGGTGACTGCCTTTTTGGCGGCCTGTGCCACAAAGGTCTCGCTCTATGTGCTGTTGCGATTCGACTTTTTTGTATTTCAACAAAATCTAGC
>JBCCFQ010000495.1:0-3775 GCA_039029655.1 Pseudomonadota bacterium
CCGTAACAGCATTCAACGAAGAACTATTGGACTTAGGTGGTATCGACGATGTGTCTCGACTGGAGCTGTTGGTTCCTGGGTTGAACTACGCTTTTGCCGGTAACGATGCCAAATTCAATGTACGCGGAGCCAACTCAACAAACACGTTTGGAGACAACAGCTCTATCGTGGGCGCGTTTGTTGACGGCGTGTACAAGGCTCGAGCTAGCCAACAAACCCGAGCCTTCTTTGACGTATCAACCTTGGAGTTTTTGCGTGGCCCGCAAGGAACTTTGTATGGTCGCAATACCTTCGCCGGTGCGTTAAATGTCTATACTCATGCGCCTGATTTGGAAGAAACCTATGGTGGTGTGGAGGTTAGTCGACAGGCTTTCGATCGCATACGTGGTGAGGCCTTTATCAACCTTCCGGTAAATGATCAATTCGCCGTTAGGCTTGCCGGTTTTTACGACAAAAGTGACGGTTACATCAGAAACATCGCCGGGCCTGATATCGGTGCACAAGACGACAAAGGCTTCCGTCTTTCCGCACTGTGGACACCCAATGACCGCACTGAAATCATTGCACGCTATACGCGTGTCACCGAGGATGGCAATGAAGCTGGCCTGTTTGGCTATACCTTTTTGTGTCGCTTCGAAACCCCCGAAGGGTTGACGGATCCGCTGGGTAGCGTTCGAAATTGTGACAATCCGGTAAGGGGTTCAGGTTCGCGGGGTCCGGCCTCCAATGGGCCTAATGGTGATCCATGGTTAGTTTCCCAAGATTACGTAGAGCCGGTGGTGCTTGAGGACGAGGAATTCAGCCTGAGCGTGAATTACGACTTTGATACGCTTTCTTTGCGGTCGATAACTTCCTTCAACGACTATTCGAACGATATCAATTTCGACTTTGACTTTAGTCCCACGCCGAATTCAAATGGCGGCTATCTAGAGCAGTCCGAAGGGTTTTCTCAAGAGTTCGTTATCGCGTCAAATAGTGACAGTCGTTTTCAGTGGACTGCAGGTGCCTACTATTCGGATCTTGAGGACTTTAGTTCCTTCTACATCTACCAACAGACCGTTAGAGATGATTCAACCCGGCCATCTGTGACTGTACCTGCGGGGACATTCACGGTTCTACAGGGAACAGACATCGTTTCTGATGCGACACTGCTTGGTGGATTCTTCGCGAATGCCGTTCAAATCGACACCGAGTACTTTGGGGTTTTTGCCCAAGGTGAGTTTGCCCTTAATGATCAAGTTAGGTTGATCGCTGGTTTGCGATACAACGATGAGTCAAAGACAGCGAGCTGTGGTGGTTCAAACTTCACTGGCGATGAGAATGGTGACGGAACGGTTGATCGCGTGGTTAACGTGTTACCTGGTGTGGCTGGGTCTTCTCCCACTATTTTGCCAAATAATGCTCGTAACTTGTTTAGCTACAATTGCGGGGCTTCCGACGCCATAACCAGTGACAACACTATCCAAGCTAGCAGCAGCTTTGGTGAGTTCGATAACGTCACTTGGCGCCTAGGCGTGGAGTACGACTTAAACGATGACGTCATGTTGTACGCCATGGGATCAACCGGCTATCTATCCGGGTCCGCAAGTACCACCACAACAACGGATGAGCAGGAATCTCAGGTTATCGAGCTGGGCTTTCGTACCAATTTGTTGGATAACACTTTGCGATTAAATGGTGCAGTTCACTTTACTGAGTACACCAACTTATTGACTCAACGGCAGCGTTTTGACGAGCAGTCCGGTATTGTCATCACCTTTTCCGATAACGGAGGGGATATTGACGCATTTGGTGTAGAGCTAGACGCTTTGTGGTTACCCACTGACGAACTCACCATCACCGGAACCGTGGCTTTCCTGAATTCCGAGTTTGGTACCTTTGGACAGGGCAATCCCTATCAGCTATACGGTGGCGAAGTTCAGTCGTTCATCGATCAGGCCGGAGAAACTACGCCGTGGTCACCGGATTTGACGCTTGGTGGCAGTATTGCTTATCGGTATGACTGGGGTGATAGAGGATCATTGACCCCTTACCTACAGACCTACTATTCCGATGGGTACAATACCTCGAATCTATTGGCGACCGATCGCGCACATGATCAGGATTCCTATACGAAGACGGACTTCCGTTTGATTTGGAACTCTCCTGAGGAGAAATATTCGATTGAAGCCTTCATCGAAAACATTGAAGACGAGGGCGTACTGGCTCGCGGTAACAACAACAGCGATGATGTTGTACAAACGTCATATCTTTATCCGCGTAACTACGGTCTGAAAGTAAAAGCACGCTTTTAAAAATAAGCGCTGGGGTTCGAAAAAGGGGCTTTCAACAAGCCCCTTTTTTGTTTGGGGAATCAATGTAAAGGGAGCCCATTGTGAAGCGACGTGAATTTCTCCAGCTTGGAGCGGCCGCAACTGCGGTGGCATCGACACAGCCGGTCATGGCCGCTAGTCTGACCAGAAAACTGGAGTTTCGGAAAAGGACAGGCGTAAAAAAACCCAATATTTTGCTTGTTGTGTTAGACGATGTTGGATTCGGAGACTTAGGCTGTTATGGCGCCGAGCATGTCACGCCTAGTATGGACGCGGTGGCGAATAACGGTGTCCGTTTTAACAACTTTCATGTGACCGCGCTGTGTGCACCCACTCGAGCATGTCTTCTTACGGGGCGAAATGCGCATGCCGTTGGCGTAGGCAATATTGCCGAATGGGGTCGGGATCTGCCGGGTTACCGCGGCTGGATTACTAAGGACGCAGCGACGCTCGCTGAATACCTGCGCGAGGATGCGTATACCACATTGGCAACAGGTAAATGGCACTTGTCTGCCATTCATGATCAAAACGGCAGCGGGCCTTATGACCACTGGCCGGTTGGACGTGGATTTGATCGTTGGTATGGATTTCATGGAAACGCCATGGATCATTGGCATCCAGAGATGTTTGAAAACACCGTTGCAGCATACCCGACCAAGAATGATGACTATCACCTGAGTACTGACTTGGTCGATCGATCCATCGATTACATTCAAGATCACATTGTTGCTACGCCAGATAATCCGTTCCTGCTGTATCTGGCTTTCGGAGCCTGTCATTTCCCTTTGCATGCGCCATCCGATGACATCCGTCGTCATAAGGGTAGGTACGATGCAGGTTGGGATGCGATCCGTCGTCAGCGTTTTCGAAAACAACTTCAAATGGGTGTTGTGCCCGAAGGCACAACCCTTGCACCGCTGAATCCCAACACACCCCCTTGGGTGGATTTAACAGACTCCCAACGCCAAATAGCGACCCACGGTCAAGAGGTGTACGCCGCCTTCTTAGAGCATACAGACCGACAAGTCGGACGATTGGTCGACTTCCTAAGAGCCGAAGGCCAGCTAGATGACACCATCTTGATGATTATGTCTGACAATGGTGCGGCAGCTGGCGGTGCTGGTCTGCAACAAGGGATTCTAGATGTTCGGCGTGCTTCGTACTACGAGAAAGAGTCTGAAGCTGAATTAACTGAACACTTTCAGAAGCTTGGAACCGATGACTCCTACGGCATGGCCGGGAGTGGTTGGGCACAGGCCAGTAACACTCCGCTGAAGTGGTACAAGGCAGACACCTATGGCGGTGGTACACGTGCTCCGCTAATTGTGAGTTGGCCCAACGGAAAAATAGGCCAAGGAACCATCAATACCCAATACCATCATGCTATTGACGTGTTGCCCAGCTTGATGGAAATGATTGGAAAGCCGACACCGTCAAAATTGAACGGAAATTCCATATTGCCG
>JBCCFQ010000496.1:0-3768 GCA_039029655.1 Pseudomonadota bacterium
CATCGTTATTGGTGTTTGAATTAAACAACGTGATGAACGCATCACCATTGCCAAGGTCATCGTCTAGTCTTTTCACGGCAACTTCCAGACGACCGGCCGCGAGTGGGCCATTGCCATCCAATGCGTATCTCAACTCGCCGGTGTCACCTGGGTCGGTATCAATGATTTCAGCCAGTTGGTTCCCGGGAATACCAGGACCTGTTTCACCAGCGATGGTTTCTACCGTGGCTTCCGAGGTGCTGGAGTTATAAGGAGAAGCTGGGTTGTCTGTATCTAGAGAGTCGCCATTTAGGTAAGACTCGAAGTCGTCCGAAAACACTTCGGTGGTGCCCGCGATGTCGGAGAAAATCCCAAAGTCATCAACACTGACTTTACCCGTGTCCTCCCGCACACCGCTGTTGTCGCCAAAGCGGATGGCTACGTGGGTGACACCGCCCACGGAGTTATTCTCAGGTGTGAAAGGCGGAAGACTGATGCCATCCACGGAGATAATCACTTCTGGAAGTACAGCGGTAGAACCGCCGGGATATTCCCAAGTGATCACGACGTCCATAAACACATCTAGGGTATGGGGTAGGGCAGAAGTGTCAATGCTACTCGGGCTTCTGACACCAAAACTGTCGTCTCGAATTCGGAAGTCTAGAATTGCCCCATCATTATTGGTGTTTGAATTGAACAACGTGATGAAGGCATCACCATTGCCTAGATCATCGTCCAAGCGTTTGATTTTGAGTGCCACACGTCCTTGTGCGAGGGGACCATCGTCGCCCAAAGCGTATCGCAGCTCTCCGGTATCGCTGGCATCGGTATCAATGATAACCGCGACATTGTTGTCTCCGGTCGGTGCACCGCCAACGCCATTAATAGTGATCACCAAGTCAGCCAGAGTTCCATCTACGGATGAAATCTGGATGGTGTCCATGAGTCTGTCGCCCTGAACCATTGCTGCGATGGTTGGGTTGCTTGTATCCAGGGTGTATTCCCAAGCACCGGACGCCATGATTGAGAACGTTCCATACTCGGTGACCGTCCCAGTTTGCGCGATGATCATGTTTTCGCCTGGATCCGGATCGATGACGGTAACCGTATCCATTAAGACATCGGTACTGTCGCTATTGATCGCGCCGACCAGATTGAAGAAAGCAGCCGGCACAGATTCTGCTGGTGCTCCAGCGTCAAAGACTTCGACTACCGCATCAATTGAATCGGGATACGTGACGGAGCCCACTAAAGAGTCGCCAACGTTGTTTGCTTCAAAATCGTCCTCAAAAACTAACGCCGTTCCAGCCGTGTCGGAATAAATTCTGATGTTGTCGACAAAGTACGAACCAAATGGAATGGTGGTGCCGTTGTCACCGAAGCGCCACTGAATACGCTCGACGCCCTCACTGAACCACTGATTCAGGTCGGTGAAGTCGCTGTCTACAACTGCGGCGGTTGAGAACGGACCACCACCTAAGACTTCGCCATTGATCAGAATGGTAATTTGATTGGGCACATCCATGTCCCACATGATTTCAATTTCGTAAAAAACGTTGGGCGTAAAAGGGGCAGTGATAATATCGCCGGGGTAGAGAGCGCTTTCGGTATTGCGGACTAAAAACCTAGGTTCTCTGATGCTACCGTCATCTTCGACCGCGTCACCTTGTATACGCAAATCAACCAGTGACTCCGAAGAGCTGCCAGATGAACCGTATAGCGTAATGTAGGCGTCCTTTTGGTTGCCATCATCTGCGAGCGCTTCGGTTTTCAAAAATGAGAACGTAAGTTTGCCCTGTCGTTGATGTTCCTCGAGGTTCAACCTCAGCTCGCCGGTGTCGCCATTGATGGTATTAGTGATTGCCGCAACTTGCGTAAGAGCGGTCACTCGAATGACCAAGTTTGCCATCGTGCCGTCTACGGAAGTCAGCGGGACAGTGTCATTGATCGAGGCGCCAACTGGCAGGTCGGCGACCGTGTTATTCACGGTATCCAGCGTATAAGTCCAAGCGCCCGTCTCATCAATGCTGAACGTCCCATAGGTGGTTTGAATATCAGTTTGTGGTACGACGCGATCTTCACCAAAGTTCACGTCGGTAACGGTGACGCTTCCTGCCAAAGGCTCCGTTTGGTCGTTTGGAATGGTTGCGTTCAAGTTATCAAAAACAGCTGCCTCAGGTGCGTTGTTGATCGCGCTCTCAACAATCATGAGCGCGTCAGTATTAAGGTTACTGGCCACTGCAGACATGGGTAAATCCATGACTGCCGCGTTGAAGTCATCTAACGTGGCTTGGGACAATGTCCCATCAGCCAAATCGGTACCGAGGTTATTAACAATGTCAGCTGCAGTTGCCCCCGCATCGTTGGCATCAACCTGAGATATCAGCGCTAAGGCCGTTGCATAACGTCCGGCATCATCGTTACCAGCGACGGTTGTGGCTAAATTCGTGGGTTCAATTTCGGTGATGTTGCCAGCAATGGCAAAATTGGCAGCCACTGAGGAGTTAAAACCAGAAACCGCTAAGCCGAGATCGCCCGCAGTTTCAGCGAGCTGCGTGGCCAGTTCGGTCAAGGGCGACACTGTGAAAGTCGTATCACCGTTTACGTCAACGACGGCGCGAGTCGTGGGTGCATCAAGAACGAGACCCGTTGCCTCATCAACATAGGTTCCACCGCTACAAGAAATTAACGCTGTTCCATCAACGGGCACCAGATCACCGAAGCTCGCTAATCCGTTGCTGGTTGTACCTGAGCCCAGGGAAGTGCCGCTTGCAACGCCGGTAGCGTCCACGGCGAAAATGTCACAGAGGGCTCCATCAACCAGGCCGTGTATAAATAGTGCCCCAAGGCTAAAAGCTGCTTGTACATCCAGCGGCGAGGATTCAACCGTTTCGCGAAGACCCGTGGAGTCGGTGTATCGAACGATAACAGTTACAGATTCGCCGCCTTCGTCCGGCCCAAGGGTGTAAGTGGAGGAGGTTGCACCCGCAATCAATTCGCCATTTGACACCCACTGATAACTATCGCTGCCGGCTTCCACGCCGTCCGGATCGGACACGGATGCAGACAGGGTGCTGCCCACAACCGCCACACCGCTGAGGCTTGCGACTCCGTTTGAGGCCTGCACAAGAGCAGTGTCATCCCGGCTGCTTCCACATGCCGCGAGTGTGGTTAAGAGCAAACCATAAAAGAGGGAATTCAACGGTGCTCGCAGTCTCGCCATTGTGGATGGCCGTCGGGTTAAGTTATGGCTGATGTGCATCGGATCCCCCCTTATGCTTTGAGCGCTATTCTTCGCTTTCTAAAATTCCAGCGGTTTTCTTTTTTGGGTCATACTGGTGAAGACCGTAGACCCTTAATTGGTCTGACCAAAAATAAAGCGCTAACGCTATGTCTGGTAGGACCAATCTAGGATTATGCGCTGCTATTGCGGAAAAAAGCAACTTTTCATCGGAGTTAGAATGGATAACACTATGGCTCTCTTGCGGCAAAAGAGAGTAAAAATGACGTAAGTACCCGCTGTTTCGATCAAAAATTGGTAGGACAAAATCTAGAAAATTGGTATGAACGAGTGACAGAGAATACAGAGATCGCCCTTTTCATCCGCTGTGGCGAGAGTACTACGACCATTTTGGCCAGGTTGTGAACAGGCATGGTAACAATTAAGCGTGCCTAAAAAATCGTGGCTGCCGTAAGCTGGACCAGTCTGGGTCGAACTAGACACCAAACGGCCGTGCCATGCCCCTCTTTAGAGTGAATAGAAATGAGAAAATAAATTAAAAAAAAGAA
>JBCCFQ010000497.1:0-3766 GCA_039029655.1 Pseudomonadota bacterium
ACTGTGTAGCCTGACATGCCCTGGTTGAGTGGCCTTTCCTCAGCGACTGCTTTCATTTCCTTTTTCGAAAATGGACTAATGTCGATGCTGGACCAACGTAAGTGTTTGTACTGCAAGGCCCAAATGACTTTTTCGACGAAATGAGACCAGTCTAGTTGGTACACTTCCAGGGTTGTGTGGGTTTTCTTCAGGTTTTGTTCACTCAACATAAGGCGCTTCATATTGAATGTGCTAGTAAGACATAAGACTATACGACCATTGGTCCCACAATGGAGAAAAGATCATGAAACGAATTGCACCGCTGGTTTTATGCCTGCTGATTTTCGCTGGCCCCCACCAAGCTTATGCTAAAGGATGGGGCTTCAGTGCGGGTGTCGGTGTAAGTCAGATGCGGGACCGAGACCCTGAAGGTACCTTTGAAGGTAATGATTTTGGGTATCTTTTTAATTTCGAGTATCGTTTTACCCAACACTTTGCATTGGGCGTAGGTGGCTTTAACTTAGGCGCTGATACCGATATTGTGAATGGGGAAGAAATTTTGATCGATGTTCATGGCAGCGACTTTTTTGTACGAGGCATTGCTCCTATTAGCGAGTCCGTTGAGATTTATGGACGAATCGGTGGTGCTTCCTATGATGTGAACAACCGTTCATTTCTTTTTGCCGATGACGCTTTTGAAATCGGACTGGGCGTAGACTTCATTCCAGGAAAAAGCGAGCACCTGGCTATACGACTGGAAGGCTTGTTCTTTAACGGAAGCAGCGATGAGTCGGGTGGATTGGCTACGATCGGGTTTAGTTATCGGTTTTGAAAACACGGTCTCTAGGCTCTAGTTTTTAAAAGGAGCCGCTTCGCGGCAAAACAATACTGGATCTAACCCGGCTTTAAGCTTCTACTAAATGTGAGAGCTGATCTCCATGTAAATCCCGTCGGGGGTAAACAAGGAAACCGTTCTAAGGGTAATGGTGTCTGTGCCATTGGGTGCTGGAACCGTCCAATTAACGGGTTCAGTGATGACATTGGCACCTGCGGATAGTGCCCGCTGATAAATCTCGTCTACTTCAGGTGTATTAACAACCAGAATGGATTCACCGCACCGAACCTTTGTACGCTTGAGCAACTGCCCGGTGTCAAACGGTGGGTCCACATACTGAAGTAACCCCAACTTGCCCAAGGTGTTGTCCGCGGTATCCATAATCACTAAATGCGCTTGGGCTTGATCCGGGGCACCGGAAGGTGGAAAACGCTCATCCACCGCTAAGGTATTGTCATACCAAACCGTCCAGCCAAATACTGATTCAAAAAATCGAGCGGATTGTTTGGCATCGGGGACCAAAAACGTGGTTCTTTTTAGAACATTTTGGCTCATGATTTAGGTGTCCAAGAATCCTCGTGATACTTTGACCAACGGTTTGACTGCGGCATCAAATATGCCTTTGGATAGCTCTGGCATTTCAATCACCTTAGCGTTTTGCATGAGTTTAGCCGCCGCACGTGATGCGTCTTCTAAACCGGCATAGTTGTTGGGTACCAGTACAGGTTGTTTGACCAATGGGAACCGTTTTTCCGCTTCGTAGCTGAATACGCCGTGATAAGCCCACCAGGAGTTACTACCGGCGCGCATTTGGTCAGCGAAATGTTCGGTTATACGGTCTAAGCTGACGCCTTCTTTGAGTAAGTTCTTTGTCCAAAACTCCCAGGCCGTAATGATATGTTTACCGTCTGAAGATTTTTCTGAGGGCTTTGCGTAGTTTTCATAGGCTTCTTGTCGGGCTTTTCCTTCATAGTAGGGAATACCAGGCAGTACCAGTCGACGAATCAGGTCAGGTCGAATGATGGCCAACTCTGCGGCAATCAAACAACCGGTGTGATAACCAATGGCGTCAACGGGACCGCCACCTCGTGAGCCAAAACCAAGTTCTTCAAGGGTAACTGCCGCGTTTTCCGCGAGTTCCTTGATGGCGGGTGGTTCTGGTGGTGGATCGGACTTGCCATACCCTGGTGTGTCCATGGCAAACACCATACGGTCCGTGCCCATACTCAGCATATAGTCGCGGAAATAGTTACCGGATGTCGGTGAGGGGTGAAAACACATCAACGCATTTTGGCGAATGACCTCTGGTATCACGCTATACACGTGCACCTGTCCCCAGACGCCATCTACATACTGTCTACGGGCTTTAACTTCAGCGGTGGTTTCTTTCCCTATGGCCCATGGGAAGGACAGTGCCATTGGCGAAAGGGCCAAGGCTTGTAGGATCCTACGTCTGATCAAATTTGGATTGGTATTCATATCTATTCTCAAATGGGATTTTCGCCACATACAGACGCACGTTGCATCTTGCGTCTTTGTGGATAGTAGTCGGCGACGGCGTAGTGATTGGTGCTGCGGTTGTCCCAGATGGCAAGGGTTCCTACTTGCCAACGGAGTCTCGCGCAATACTCTGGCTTAGCGATTTCCTGATATAGGAAGTTGAGTAAGGTGGTGCTTTCGCTCTTAGAGACATCATCAATCTTCACCGTGAAGAATGGATTGACGAACACACCTTTACGGCCCGTTGTGGGATGGGTTCGTATCACAGGGTGGTGTACGGGTGGATATTTCTCTTGGAACTCCCGGTATTTTTCCGCGCCGTTAGACCAACGGGAAAAAATACGGGCATAGTAGTGGAGCAAGCTGTGGGTGGCTGTCATTTCTCCCAGCATACGCTGCATACCTGATGACAAAGCTTCGTACACTCCGTGACAACAAGACCAAATGGTATCTCCACCACCTTCCGGTACCACAATGGCGTGTAGAAAGTGGGCGCCGGGTGGCTCTGGGAGACCGGTCATGTCTTGATGAAACGTATTGAGATAGGCGGGCTTGTTCTTATCGGTCTCGATGATCAGCAATTCATCATACTTTTCCGCCAGAGCGGGCTGTATAAAAGGCTTGCCAAATCGTTTCGAAAAACTGACTAGCTGTTCACCCGTCAGTGCTTGATCGCGAAAGAATAAAACGCCATATTTGGCAAGGTTTTGTTGTATCTCAAGTAGTGAGGACTCTGGAATTTCCTCACCGAGGTTCACACCCGAAACTTCGGCGCCGCACGCTGCAATCTTGTCTAGTTTCATGGCGCCCTCACTGGTCTTACTCTAGATCAGCCCCCGTTTGACTAAGTCCTGGATGGACTGTCTTTGCGTGTTTACAAAATGACTACGATCGGGGACTTGGTGTTCTCCGTTTGAGTCGAGCAAAGTATTGGCAGGGTAGACTTGATTGTTGTTGAACGTATCTTTGAACAGCTCCAGTCTTTGGCGGGACAGTGTATTGGACATACCGGGTCTATTGCGGTAACGACGTAGTGCGCCAATGTCTAGTTCCGCAAAGGCGATCATTGATTCTCCTACGCTGGCGCTGGTCAAGACCCGACCGTGGAAATCGATTACCTTGGACATGCCGTCCACAGAATTTTCCAAGATCGGCGAATCGATAACGCCACCACTATTGGCAGAGACTACGTAAACTAGGTTTTCGACGGCACGGGCCCGTTTGCACAAGTCCTTTGGCGTGAGGTCGTTGCTGGCGGTTTCGCTGGTGGGATGGAGGATGACTTCCGCACCACGGAGGACATGAGCCCGACAAATCTCTGGATACAAGATTTCCTCCGATGCGCAGCAGGCTAAACGACCCAATTCGGTATCGGCGACAGGAAAAACTGCTTCGGCTCCGTATAGGTCTAAGTACTTGTCCCACACATCATGGGGTGTCGGTGCAAACATG
>JBCCFQ010000498.1:0-3763 GCA_039029655.1 Pseudomonadota bacterium
AGAACGGTAGAGTGTGACGCGAGTCGTTCATAGAAGCGGCGCCACCGACGATGTTAGCTTCGGGCTTCGGCGACATTGTCATCCCGGCGCAGGCCGGGCCACAAATCTGAAAATTGTCCTTGTCACCCCGTGGTTGTTAGTGAACCGCACCCATACTGTCGAAGTGTTCCCGCACTCCGAAGGGGTGGATCCAGTGTTACTCTGCCGCGAAGCGGCACCTAATCAATCTTTAGTTCAACAGCCCATGAGGAGCCGCTTCGCGGCTAAGAATAACTGGATCCTGCCCTTCGGCAGGATGACTTGCTTTACTCTACTTCACCCCACCGCCCAATACTGTCTCTTGCAACTTGAAACTTGAAACTAGAAACCGTCCCCTCACTCCCCCACCGTAGTCTCATACTTCACCCCCTCCGGCACCGGCACCGCTTGATGCACCGTCGTGCCGTGTGTTCCCGCCGTTTGCTGTGACGCATCCACCGCAACAAAAGACGTATAGTCCGACATCAACCGATACTCAAGCGCGGTGTTCAAAATGACTTGTGCCAATTCAGGGTTGTCATCCCAGTTTTGTTGATCGCTGAGGTCTGCAATTTTTCGTCTTGCCCACACCCCAGGGAGTGCCGCAGCTTGCTCTTCCAAGGTACCGTTACTGGCTACATTCAATTCAAGGGCACGGGTACCGGCGCGACCCGACACGTTGACCTCCGAGGGATTACCGGTGAATTTACCAGTGAATATCACGGGCTTACCCACAAACAGGTCGGGTTTTCTTCTCGGGTAAACCTCGTCCACCTTCATTGAGCCCCAATCGATGTCCAAATCCGTCATGCCTGGGTAACTGATTCGATTGAAGTACAGATCCATCACGTCTGCCGCTGAGTCTTCTAGACTCAAGAATGACGCAGCACCTCGACCTTCTGACGCCATACGCTCCATTAGAAAACGATTCACAGACGAACCCACACCGAAACTGAAAATACGGGAGGCACCAATTCTTTTTCTCACCTCACCAATGATCTCTCGATCGTTGCCAATATAGCCATCAGTCAGAAACGTCACTACCCGAAAGCGATTTGGATCATGAGGAAAATCTAACGCCTGACGAACGCCATTGATCATCATGGTGCCGCCAGTACCATTGATACCTCTCACGTATTGTTTTGCGGCTTTAAGATTCTCGTCAGTGGCTAACACCGGTTCAGGACCAAAATGACTGGCATGGTCGGAAAATCGGATGATCTGGAAAGTATCACTTGCGGTTAAGCGATCTAGCGCACGAAGGATAGCCGCCTTAGCCTGATCCATGGGCTCTCCGGCCATTGACCCAGATGCATCCAACACAAACACCATTTCCATGGCTTGACGCTGTAGATTTTTCAAATCATCCGGAGGATAAATCATCAACGTGAAATACCCTTGTCCAGTCTCAGCATCTTGATGAGTCAATAGATTTGATTTGATTCGATCCCCTGCCACTTTGTACGACAGCACAAAGTCTTTGTTGGGAATCACCGCATGGTTAGCCAAGGTGACACTAGAAGAGGATTCACTCAAAGGTGAGCCGACAATAGGATGGGATGCCTTCATGTCCTCTATGGATACTCCGGCATGAATGTCCACTGAAATACTGATGTCATGACCCGACCGCTCACCCGGCTTTAGATACCGGATACCGGCGCCATTTTCCGGTTGAGTATCGGTACTGGACGACGGCAAGGCCAACACAGGGTCCTCAAACCCCGGTGGGTTGAAGCGTGGTCCAACCACGGTTGGAAAAACAAAGGAATACCAGCCATCGGAGTAAGACAGGGTATGGAAGTAACGAATCTCAACATCGATTTCGTGACCCGGTTCGATGTTGGCGACTTTTTGTTCAAAGATATTGGGGCGATGTTGCACCATCAAGGAAGCTTGATAGCCCTGTGACTTTGCTTCGTTATAAAGCTGTTCCGCTTCCTCTTTTTCACGCAGGATACCTCGAATCTTGCGTTCACCGATGGTCATGACAAATTCATTGACGGCAGATTTCTCTGGTAAAGGGAACAAATAAACGGCTTCTATTTTTTCTGAAAACGGGTTGTGGAATTTTTGCACCACATCCACGGTACTGATGTAACCGTAAATCTCAGCCTTCACATCAGAGTGTTTTAAGGGGAGAGGTTTTTCCTCGATCTCTATGACGTCAGGCGCTTCGGGATTAGGGGTGATAGTCAAATTAGCCATCATAGAGCCCGTACCCGGCGTTTCATCCTCTATTTGATTTTCATCGACGGAGCTGGGCTTAGAGATAATCCAGACTTCTTCATCTGCACCTATGGCACCACCGGAAAAGACGTCCGCCTCATCCGCGTACAGGCCTACGCTGCCAGGGAGTATGTTTGCCGTCACGGTGACGGTTTCTGTTTCTGCTCTCGATCGTTGCGATGCACGCTTGCTCAAAGAATCATGACCCCGGCCGACCCGGGACCCCGTCACAATCACTTCCTGAAACTCGCCATCCTCCTGTTCTGCTTCGCCGCCAGACCCAGGGGCGTTGGGCTTACTGGTCATTAGACTACTGCAGGCGGTTAACAGCAGCCCAATGAGCAGTAGCATTAGAAAGACATTCAGTGTTTTGGTTAGCTGTTGAGTCATCGTCAGCGTCCTCATTTCTTATTCAAAGATATTTCTGCGGGAATGGCATCACCAAGGTGGTTACCCGCATTGACCAGTCGCAACTGGTAATCCGGATTCCCATGGAGTCGAACATGGATGGTGGCCACGCGAGTGGAGCCCGTTGGCAATTGAGATTTTTGATTCAGACTAAAACTGGCGACAACGATTCGTTCCGCCTGACTTTGGTCTATGGCATCTCGGTCATAGGCAGGTGCATGATCAAATGCCGCGTGCTCACCATTTTCTACGCCTACCACCTGCATGTGTCCATTTCGATCCAACAATTCAAACTGCCATGCCGCAAGGGCTTGTGACTGACTGTCCACATAGATATCTAGCACGGCAAACTCAACGTTGGTTTGCGCCCCGATCAGGACGGGCAAAAACAAAAGAGTGCTTGCAAAGAATGCCGTAGTCTTTTTCATGTGCTGGGTTCTTCCAAGGAAACGATTCGAGTCATTAAGCGCTCGATATCGGCAGTTTGAATATCACTGTTGGTTTGTTGCATGCGTGCTAGAGCAAAAGCATCCAGCACATCCACTTGACCGGAACCGTCCACATCACCTTTTAGGTCCGGTGACCGAACCAGTTGCACAGCCACCACCGTCACAAGGACGCAGGCTGCCAGGGTTGCGGGTAAGGTCCACCATCGAGGGGTAAGCTGCTGGAAGTGACTATGTGCCGCCTCCGCCACAGCCTGATCCACAGATTTGGGCACCAAAAGTGTGGTCGCCTCTTCCGCTTTCAGAGCCCGGACTAAGGCCTCGGGCAATTCATCAAGTTGTTGATTTTCTTCATGCATTTTTCGTGTTCTCTGGTAATTAAGGGGTTAACACCCGCAAAAGGTTCACGGGAAAAAGAATTTTTTTACGTCCTCCTCTGATCGGAGCCGACTAATGGCGTTGTGGACCCGGGATTTCACTGTACCTAGAGGGATATCCAACATGTCGGCGATCTCCTCTAACTTAAATCCGTCCACAAATCTGAGCAGAATGACCTCCCGATGCTGAGCTGTCAGCGCTTTTAGTAGGCCCTCAACCTCTGAGGCGACGTTACTGACAGATTCGTCTTCCACTTCCGGTAGCCCTTCGTCGGAGACAAACCGTTG
>JBCCFQ010000499.1:0-3754 GCA_039029655.1 Pseudomonadota bacterium
AATAATAAGTCATTTTCAAGATTCAACACATTATATACAGGGGTCTCAACATGGCGGTTCCCAGCGCACGGGCCACATCCACATTAGAAGCACTGGCCTCGATTGTCGGTAGCGAATACCTACTCACCGACGAGCATAGCTGTTCTTTATACGCCCAAGATGTTTACACCAAGGGATTGCCTGCATTGTGTGTGGCTTGCCCTAATGACACCCAAGAATTATCTCAGGTTGTAAAAACGGCGGTGGACGCCGGGCATGCTGTCATTGCTCGGGGCGGGGGTATGTCTTACACCAGTGGCTATGTTCCCAAAGAACAAGACAGCATCATGATCGACATGTCCCGGATGAGTCGTGTGTTGGAAATCAATACAGAAGACATGTACGTCACCGTGCAGTGTGGTTGTACTTGGAATGAATTACACCTTGCACTCAAGGACACGGGTTTTCGCACTCCCTACTGGGGCACCTTGTCGGGTATACGCGCTTCGGTAGGGGGTGGGATGTCCCAAAACAGTATTTTTTGGGGTTCGACTCAATACGGTACCGCGGTAGATTCTTTAATTGGATTGGAAGTGGTTTTGGCCGACGGCACGGTGATCAAAACCGGTTCCCAAGCCCAAACAAACGGTTCTGCTTTCTTTAGACATTACGGTCCGGATTTCACCGGTCTTTTCACTTGCGACAACGGCGCCTTAGGTTTTAAGGCCACGGCCACCTTAAGACTAATACCGGAACGCCCAGCGCGAGATAACGCATCGTTCGACTTTGCGGACTATCCGGAGTTGATCAAAGCCATGAGCGAAATCGCTCGAGCCGATATTTCTGCGGAGTGTTTTGCGTTTGATCCCTATCTCCAGCATATACGGATGGTGCGGGAAAGCCTGGTGTCTGATGTCAAAAAACTCGCAGGCGTGATGAAGGAAAGCGGTTCTGTATTGGGTGCGCTTAAAGACGGCGCCAAAGTCGCCATGGCGGGTCGTGGTTTTATGAAAAACGTTGCCTACTCATTGCACGTGATGGCGGAAGAAAAAATCCCCGCAGCGGCACAAGCGGCTATAGATCAAGCCCGCGACATTTGCAAGAAACACGGTGGCAAAGAAATTTCGGACAGTATTCCCAAGATACTACGCGCCAATCCCTTCACCCCATTAAACAATGTGGTAGGACCCAAGGGGGAACGTTGGGTACCAGTTCATACATTAGTACCTCATTCCAAAGCAGAGTCCACTTATAAAAAGATCGTGGACATTTTTGCAAACAACCAAGACCTCATTGACAAACATAATATCGGCGTAGGGTTTTTGTTGGCGTTGGTGTCCACCAACGGATTTGTGATTGAACCGGTGTTTTTCACCCCCGACGCCATGACGGAGATTCATGAGCACACGGTGGAACCAGCTGTTTACAAGGGATTGCAAGGGTTTGATGCTAGCCCCGATGCCGCTGCGGCTACTGCCAAGATTCGCGCTGAGTTATTAGAGATGTTTTGTGAGGTGGGTGGCATCCACATGCAAATTGGCAAAGCCTATCCCTACAAACAGGGCTTGGAGCCTGAGTCTTGGCGGTTGTTGGAAGACATCAAACAAACCGTGGATCCCAATCGACGCATTAACCCAGGGTCCTTAGGCCTGGACTGATTATGCAACGGGGTTACGTCAATATCGGAACCCAGTCCGAGCCCATTCAACTGCACTTTCGTATGCAGGGTTCAGGTCCGGCGGTGGTGTTTTTGCATCCTTCCCCCATGTCGTCGGTTTCCATGATGCCTATGGTGAAAAGAGCATCCGACAAAGTGACGGCCATTGCCTTAGATACCCCGGGCTATGGTTACTCTGATGACTTGCCGGACGCGGTGAATGACTTAAGCCCTTATGTGCATGCCCTGGATAAATTTCGGCAGGGTCTGGGTCTAGAAACTCTTGGTCTATATGGATCGGCCACTGGCGCCCAAATTGCCATTGAATACGCCAAGGCTTACGAGTCCCAGTGCGACTTTATTATTTTGGATAATGCCGCGGACTTTACCGATGAGGATAGAGACCGTATCACTGAAGGTTATTTCCCGGATCTCAATGTGGAAACTACCGGTGGTCATCTAATGCGAACTTGGGGTTTGGCGTTAGATCAGCTGCGTTTTTTCCCTTGGCATGACCACAGTGAGGCCTGTCGCCTCCCTGCGTTTCCCATCGACCCGGATATGGTGCAAACCATGGTGGGGCAATTCTTACAGGCCGGTGGAGACTACGACAAAGCGTACCGGGTTGCGTTTAAGAACGAGCAAGCCAAACGGTTGCTGGACGTTAACGTATCAACCACCGTGTTGCGGTGGGACGGCAGCATCCTGAAAAAATACACTGACCAATTTGACAACCACGACTGGCCAAGCAACTTTCATATGCAACACGTTCCCGCGGACAAGCGCTTGGAAGGCATTGATGAAGCCCTTACCAGACACATGGAAGGCATGGCGTCGGTATCCGTTTCGGTTCCCGATGATAAGTCCTGTGCTGGACCACGATTTGCAAACTTAAGTTATGGTTCGGTTCACGAAGTGTGTTCCGGCGGAGAGGGCACGCCGTGGCTGTTGTTGCACGATCTGGGTAGCTCATCCTGTGCCATAAAACCTGTGATTCAGGCCTTTGCCCAAAGTCATGGGCTGTTAGCGCCAGACTTACCCGGTCACGGTGCCAGTGATCTCCGATTGGATTCGGATCTAGATTTCATCACGGGCAGCAGTGGTGTTATCCAGGGGCTTTTGAATGACTATGGGATGAAGAAGGTGAACGTGTTGGCCATGGGCGAAGCGGCCGCTTTGGGAATTGAGATCGGCAGGCAGACCAGTTCGCTGATCGGGAAAATAGTTCTATTAAACCCGGTGCAACATCTCAAGTTTTTGAGTGCTGAGCCCGTGTTAGACGGTAGTCACCTGACGACGCTGTGGCACCAATTGAAGAACCAATCCTTGTTTTTGGATATCGAGGACATGACGCCCAAGAGTGCGTTAGCCGGCGATCCGGAATTGGATCCCAAGCGGCTCAACCAACGAGTGTTGGACTTAATGCGATCAAGGCCAGCCTATGCTCATGCCAAAGCATCAACAGACGCCTATGACATTGTGAGCTGCGCCAAAGAAGTATCATGTCCTTTGGTGATTGCCCGAACCGAAAGTACGACAGCAGGGGAAGGTTCGCGACGCAGTTTCCCCACACTCACTGATGCACAGTTGATGGATCTGCCCAGTGATCCAAGCGACTGGCCCGAATTGTTACAAGCTTAGAATCACGGAGAATTTTGATGTCAATCAAAGAAGCATTCCCATTATTGGCACGCAACGAAGGTGTCTGGGAAGGGTATTATCGTTACTACAATATCGATGGTGAAAAAATCGATGAGCATAAGTCCAGGTTGTTGTGTCGGATTCCCGAGCCAGATACGTATCATCAAACCAACTTGTATCGTTGGGCCGATGGCAAAAAAGACACCCGCGACTTTCCGTCCAAGGTGGAGGGCAAGAAACTGGTGTTCTACACCGATATCGAAGGATGGGCTGCCGCCGTGGATTTAGATGAGCACAACCGAACCATGATGCTGAGTTGGGTGCGTAAGAATGAACCTGGGTTGTATCTGTATGAGATGATTCAAGTCAACGATGACTACTACGTATGTATAGCCAGTTATTGGTACGGTATCCCTATCCCTATGCTTGATTTTTTTACATTCCTTGTAAGATGTAGACTTTTGGATGTATGCCTAC